>NZ_CDHP01000021.1:0-57665 GCF_900002895.1 Ercella succinigenes
TGCTTTGCCGGAAGCCTATCGCAAACGACTGAGAACCAGTAACAGCATAGAACGACTCAACGAAGAGCTACGTCGTAGGGAACGCGTTATACGGATATTCCCCAATGATGACAGTCTTATCCGACTGATGGGAGCAGTTCTGATGGAGCACCATGAAAAATGGTTGACCGGCAAAAAGTATTTCATAATGGATCGCTACTTTGATGAGAGAGAAACAGCAAGAAAAGAAGCGTTAGCAGAACGAGCAGCATACCTGCATGTTGTCACCTGATTCATGCAGATACCGGAAGACAATTTACACCAACTTTTTGGACTTGACTATTCATTGTAACCTCCCTGATATTATTCTTCACATTTTTCTATTATACCATTCATGTTTTATCTTAAACATAATATAGTACATTTTAAACTATTTTAAGATAAATTATAAAACATAGGAGATAGTTTTTTATGCATACAGCTAAGCGTATTTAGTAATTGTGGAAATTTTGCAATATATTGTTTCAAATTTCAAAAGCAGATTGTTTTACAATCTGCTTTAGTTTGATAGAAATATTCGCACTATGATACATTCTCGAAATATGAGTGATCAATTGGTTGTCTGTGTGCTTCGAATCGAAGTTGGTTGATTCTCCTAAATTGAGTAACTGTTGGCTTAACTTCACGTAACAATTGATAAATCTCATTGTTATTGTAGCTGTGAACTAGTCTATGGACCTTTTTCCCCAGAAGGATTAGATTTTCAGATGTATCCGTGCCACCGTAGAATCTAGGGAGTCTATGGTGAAGTTCGCGCTCTTTCTCTATGAGTGGCTTACCGGTTACATAGCACAAACCATTTTGGGCTATATAGGCTGCCATTCGGTTGTTATGAATACCAGAGAAACTATTATGAGTAGTACCTGTGATTAAATAATCAGAAAAATCAAAGATCATAGTACCCCTCCTTTAGATTCAAAATGCGGTCAAAAGCGTTGTCAGGTTCATTGGCAACTTCGAGATAATTGCTAAAGGTATCGAAGAAATCCTTGATGCAATCTTTTCCCCATAGATGCTTTCGTGCTTGAACAAAGTTGCTCTGGTTGTATATATATAATCCTGCATATATACCTTCGATTACTACAAGATAACAAGCTGAAGCATAAGATGTATCTATTTCCAAATAATCACCAACAAGCGTGAATGAGTTACTGTTAATTTGATAAATTTTGTGTTCAGAATCAAACCAATTCTCCATGGCTCTATCTGCTTCAATTATTGATAACTTTTGAAGAATGGCATCGACGTTCAGTTTAACGTTGATGTAAGCGCTGAAGCTCAATTCGCGAAGATCTGTGAGTTTATCTAATATAACCTTATCTGAAAACATAATTATTCCTCCATAAATTTAATTAGTTCGTTGTTAAGTTCATTTACTGCATTTGATAGTGTTTCGATAGAAACATGTAGATATCCATCAGTTGTAGATACTCTTGCATGACCTACGAGTCGGGCAATAGTTTCCATAGAGATGCCTTTTGCCTGAAGCATTGTAATGTATGTATGTCTGCAACAATGTGGTGATAACCGTCTAACCCCAGGTACTTCTTTTATTGTGTTGTAATACTTGCTTCTAAAACTTCCAACACTATATATAGGATGCTTAATTGAGGTTGACCAGACAAAAACACCTCTGGCATGCTCTCGTAAGAATAAAGCGCTCGATTGGCATTCTGGTGGTACAGGAATACTGCGGATGCTTCTTTTGCTCTTGGGCGGACCCATCATAGCCTTGCCATCAACAGTCTTGACTGCCTTGTTAATGTTGATTACTGATCCATCTATAGATATATCATCTGGTGCTAATACAAGGAGTTCTTGCACTCTCATACCAGTACTAAGTAGCAATCTAATACTATGACCTATCAGATTGCTGGGTAATTTTTCAAAGAGTGTTTTGATTTCATCTTGGCTAAAAGCGTCTTTGTCATAGATGTTGTTATAATCAAATTCGCTAATGTCTTTTATGGGTTTTGCTTTTCTTGCCGGATTATGAATTGTCAGCATGTTACTTTCAGCTGCATCAAATATTTGAATTAGCATTGCACGGCACTTGGTGATTTGCGATTTTGAATAGCCTTCACGATAAAGTTTATTCAATAGGTGTGCGATTTGCATAGGTAAGATGTCTTTTATAGGTGTGCTCCCAAACAGCCTTTTAAGAATGTTCAGAGTATACCTATAATTGCTGTATGTGGATGGCTGAACTTGACCTTTGTAGCTTTCATACCACTCGTTAGCCCACTCAGAAAATTCATAGTTATCATTTAAGTTCATTCCTTGTGACTGTTGAGTTTTATAATCTCTTATTTTTTCAACTACTTGCTTTTTGGTTTCACAAATAAAAGATACCATTCTCTTTTTGCCTGCTTTTGTATACCCATTCATGACAAGTCCGCGCCACTTTCCGCTTGGCAATTGATGAATTGTTCCTTCACCGTGAGATCTTTTCCCTGCCATATCAACCCACCTCTTTCATCTTGTTCATGTATTCGTCTAGATAGGTAGGAATGTGTGTATGACGATTAACCCAGGCGAGGAAAGGTTCTCTTGGTATACGAATAGTGCCACCCATGCGACATACTGGGAAATCTTTGCTATGTGTTAACGAGTAGGCCGCTGATTGACTAATCCTGAGATATTCTCTAACGTCTTTTACTGTAAGATATGTTTCATCGATCATATTGTTTATCATGATAGTAACCTCCAAATTATTTAATGTTAGATGATTTGGAAGCCGGATGTGATGATGCTATCTAGTTATTAATGTGATATCATAATCATGCATACGGCTTCAGTTTTTAATCGAGATTGGGCCTGAGCACGCCATGTAAGTTCTGATTCAACTTACATGGCATTTTTATTTGCAATCATTAGCATCACTCCTTTCGTATAACGAACGCAAAATAAATATAACGTTCACAATATTATAGTAGCATAAGCATAAATGAATGTCAAATAAATTTAATGAAAGCATAATAAAGATAACGATTGCTTGATTTGTGGTACAATAATTGGTAGTGAATTATTGCTTTAGTAGGGGGGTTAAGAGTATGGCAATCAAGTTTTATAAGCTTCTAGACATTCTAAATAAAAGGGAAATGAGCAAGTCTGAACTATGTAAGTTAGCAGGCATATCAACAGTAACTATGTCGAAAATATCAAAAGGTGGAACGGTAACAACAGAGATGATTGACAAGATTTGTACAGCACTGGATTTGCAGCCAGGAGATATAATGGAGCATGTATCAGAAGATGATAGGAACTAAACAATTGAAGATGATTTATGAAGGAAATTACCGTTTGTAATCTTAAGTTACACATTATTGAAACGCCACTGCATTGAATTGGTGATGGTACAAAGAATGAAATACCAGAGAACGCACAAAACGCTTTGTTCAAGTACTTTATGGATAGCCGTGAAATGGGGCAGCTAATAATTGTGGAAAACAAACGGACGCTGCCTAAACTTAATTATGAACAAAATAGGGTGAACCGAATCATCTTCACTGGCGTTGTCGGCGAAGAACAGTGTGGGTTTTTGCATGATTGCATATTTGATTTACCGCAATCCCAAGAAGAATGATGTGAGTTGATATCATGCATTTTAATTCCAATAACTTATGGAAGCAATTAATCGACAAGAAGATAAAAAGGCAGAACTTGCGAAATTTGACAGTTATCAGTTCTGCGTCAATTGCCAAGCTAGGCAAAGGCGAGAATGTGAATACTGAAGTACTCCTGCGTATATGTAAAGCATTGGAATGTGATATTTCCGAAATAATGGAATTCGTTCCTGATTAGGCTAACCGAGAGGAAGGTACTACGAAATGACAGATAATCAGAAAAAATTATTGAACATTCTCCGTGAGATGTTTCAATTTGACCAGGCAGATCTCGATTTTGGCATATATCGTATTATGCGTATGAAACGCGACGAGGTCAGCCGATTTATTGAAGAAGAATTACCCGCTCAAATTTCTGATGGTTTGAGTGAGCTTGCGGCCTTAGATACTACGTCCAGCATTGCAGAAATTAACAGGCAAATTGCAGAAACAAAAAGCGGATCATTGCCCGGAGCAATTAAAGCTACTGCAATTGCTGCTTATGAAGAACAGAAAAAGTCGCTTGCTGGAAGCGTTGATATTACAGCTGTTGAGGCCGATGTATATAATCATTTGACGAACTTCTTCTCCCGCTATTATGATGACGGAGATTTTATATCTCAGCGTCGCTATAAGGATGGAGCATACACCATTCCCTACGAGGGCGAGGAGGTTAAGTTACATTGGGCGAATGCCGACCAGTATTACGTGAAGACCAGCGAATATTTTAAAGATTATACCTTCAAAACGATGTACGGTGAAACCATCCATTTTAAGCTTATTGATGCTGAAACCGAACGGGATAACAATAAATCAAGTGAAAAACGGTTCTTTCAGCTTCATACTGATAAGTCGTTTGAAGTTGTTGGCGGTGAGCTGTATGTTTACGTTGAATACAAGGCTTCGGAATATAGCGGCAAAACAGCTCAGGCAAGGCATATAACAGACATTGTTGAGGCTTTTGCAGCTGTGCAAACACAACCGGAATATGTTCCGTTTTCCGCCATTATGACGGTCACTGACAATAAAACGTTGTTGGAACGCCAACTGAATCGTTATACAGCCCGCAACACATTTGATTACTTCATACACAAAGACTTGGGTAAATTCCTGCGCCGCGAGCTTGATTTCTATATAAAAAATGATGTGATTTACCTTGACGATATTGATGAGCAGGATGAGGCAAAAACAAAGGGATACCTGACAAAAGCAAAGGTCATCCGTATAATTGCGCGGAAGATTATCACCTTCCTTGCGCAGATTGAGGACTTTCAGAAGAAGTTATACCTTAAAAAGAAATTCGTGGTCGAAACGAATTACTGCATCACTCTTGACCGTGTGCCGGAATCAATGTATCCCGAAATTGCCGCCAATGAAGCGCAGCGTGAGGAATGGGTGCGTCTATTTGCAATTGACGAGATTGAAGGCACCGAGGGCGACCTTGTAACTGCCGCTACGCTGACTTATTCCGTGCCGCTTGCGGTAGATTTCCTAAAGCAGAATTCGTTTCTTGTATTGGACACTGCTTTTTTCAGTAAGGAATTCAAAGAGCGTCTTGTTGCCAGCATTGATAGTTTGGATGAAGATCTTGACGGCATAATGATACATAGCGAAAACTATCAAGCACTCAGCTTCTTACAAGTCCGCTATCGTAATAAAATTAACGCCATCCAGATTGACCCACCGTACAATACAGATACGAGCGGTTTCTTATACAAAAACAACTACCGTCATTCGAGCTGGGCAAGTATGATGTATGATCGCATTGGATTAGCATATGGTTTGATTGATGAAGATAATGGCTCGTTCAAATGCCATATTGATGAAAACGAGTACGAGTTACTATTTAAAATATTCGATGAATACACATTACCAAGCGTGGGAACGATCGTCTGGAACAAACTGAATCCAATGCTCGGACGTAAAGGTGTCGCGACTCAGCACGAATATGTCATTTATCGTTCAAATTATGATGGGATGATATACGCAAAAAATGACAACATTCAGAAACTTAAGGAATTTGCTCAGAAGGCTATTAGTGAGAATCATGGTGTAAACACTGCCTCTCGAACTGCTTTTGCAAAGATGGTATCAAAAGATGAGAAGTTTTCCGGCGGTGATAAAGCCTATCACTTATTGGATGATGATGGAAATATTTATCGTCTGGTAGCTATGGGAGCACCAGAAAAACGTACGGACCCGAAATACTTTATTCCACTTATTCATCCTGTTACAGGTAAGGCTTGTCCTGTTCCATCAAGCGGTTGGTCAAGGACACCGGAAACCATGAAAGAGTTGATTGATGCTGGAATTATTGTATTCGGTAAAGACGATACTACTCAACCGCAAAAAAAGGTACTTTTGTCTGATGATGCTACAAGGCAAATTGCATCAGTGATTGAAAATGGCAATAGCGGTAAAGCAGATTTAGATAAGTTGGGTTTGGAATTCCCGTATGCGCACCCTGTTTCTTTGTATGAAATGCTTATATCCGCTAATCATCCCCAGCTTACTCTTGACTTCTTTGCTGGTTCGGGAACAACTGGTCACGCGATAATTAATTTGAATCATAAGGACAATAGTAACCACAAGTACATACTTGTTGAGATGGGCGATTATTTTGATACAACAACAAAACTGCGAGTTGAAAAAGTTGTTTATTCCGATAAGTGGAAAGACGGGAAGCCCGTCTCTCGCAAGGGTACATCCCACGCCTTCAAGTATCTTCGTCTCGAATCCTACGAGGATGCCCTGAACAACATCGTCCTTCAAGGCATTAATTATGATTTGCTTGCCGATGCGCGGGAAGAATATATGCTCTCCTACATGCTCGGTACGGAAGCAAATGGCAGCGTTAGCTTACTCAATGTGAATATGCTGGACAAGCCGTTCAGCTACAAAATGAATATCACACGCAATTTCGAAAGCGCAGAGCGCGCCGTCGACCTTGTGGAAACCTTCAACTACCTCATTGGGCTTACGGTCGAGAAAAGCCATGCGTTAATATCCTTTGACGCTGATTTTGCCACGGGCGAATACGGCGCTGTTTCCGCTGCGCTCAAAGCCGGAGAAACATATACATTCAAAGCTGTTGAAGGAACTACGCCGAGTGGTGATAAAACACTGGTTATCTGGCGTGAAATGACAGGCGACATTGAAAAGGATAATGCGGCACTCGATGCCTATTTCCTCTCGCTTCCGAACGCGCGGAGCTTCAAACGGATATATGTTAACTGCGACAATAACCTTTTAAACCTGCGTGGCAACGGTGAAAGCTGGCAGATCAACCTCATCGATGAGGAAATGAAAAAGCGTATGTTCGAGGACGCGGAATAAGGAGGCGGCACAATGGCAAGAAGAACAACGGCTAACGAGCCGCAGCTAAAATTTTACCAAAAGCTTATATTGAACCGTTATCTGCTGTCACAGTTTGGTGTTGATAAATTGCGGGATCTCTCCGCTAATATAAAAAAACCGTCGCTGGAGAAAATCGACGGTGAAGGTGTCACAGGCTTTTTAAAACAGCTCATAACGCAATTCAGTGGCAAATGTGCGATAAGCGAGGATGTGCTTGCTCGCTATGACCTGAACATCGTTTCCCACATGAGGAAGATCAACGATAAACGAACCGAGCCGATGGTGCTAAAATACTTTCAGTACCTCTCGCTTCTTTTTATTGAATATTACCTTGATGAATATTTTAATAATCGTCATGGCTTGCTTGACGGCTTGAACGCCTATGTTGCAGAATTTAACTCGCAATATCCGAATGATACATATGATCTATATACAGCTAATGACCTTAACAAAATTGCTGTGTGGAATGCTACAGGCAGCGGTAAAACGCTCATTATGCATGTTAATTTCTATCAGTATCTGCATTATTCAGAAGGGAAACTGCCGGACGATGCAACATACATTTTGCTGACACCGAAGGAAGGTTTATCACTCCAGCACATCGAGGATTATACCGCTTCCGGTATTTCCGCGCGAATTTATGATAAGTTAGCCAGTCGTTGGTCGCAGAACGCCAATGAAATCAGTGTGCTTGAAAATACGAAGTTAGGTGACAAAGACCAAGACACCGTAGTCTCTGTTAAACGTTTTGGTAACCGCAACGTCGTATATGTGGATGAAGGACATCGTGGCTCATCTTCCGGCAAAGAGGGCAAGTGGCAGAAATACAGGGACGAGCTATGTTCGGATGGCTTTTCCTTTGAATATTCCGCAACTTTCGGACAAGCAATTGCCGCCTCAAGCGATAAGTTACTTACCGACCGTTATGCCAAATGCATCATCTCTGACTATTCCTATAAGTACTTCTATGGGGATGGTTACGGCAAAGATTACAATATCATAAACCTACCAGACGACAGCGATGCAATGAAACGCAATGTATATCTAACTGCTTGCTTAATGTCGTATTATCAACAGAAAAGGCTATATCTTTCACAAGAAAGCGAATATGCACCTTTCAATGTTGAAAACCCATTGTTCGTATTTGTTGGGGCGAGCGTCAACGCCGTGCGTACCGAACGCGGGCGTAGGGTGTCTGATGTGGTGGACATCCTATTGTTCTTTAAAGATTTTGTATCAAACGCAACAGACTCAACAGCAAATATACAACGTGTACTTTCCGGCAATACAGGTTTGCTCGATAGCAAAAACAGAGACATATTTAGAAACAACTTCCCATATCTCACAGCGATTGGTATGAACCCAACAGCGATGTATAGGGATATTCTGAAAACTGTATTTAACTGTGCTTCGGTTGGGGCTAATCTTCATATTGAGAATCTTCGAGGGATCAGTGGCGAAATCCGACTACGTCTTGGTGAAAATGAGCCATTTGGCGCTATTAACGTCGGCGATGATTCGGCGCTTCTGAACCTATGTGCGGAGAACGGATTTGATACGGATTCTATAGATTTTTCTGATTCGCTGTTTCAAGGCATTACAAAGCCAAAGTCAACAATCAACCTGCTTATCGGCTCAAAGAAATTTACTGAAGGCTGGAACTGCTGGCGGGTATCTACAATGGGTCTTATGAATGTTGGGCGTAGTGAAGGCAGCGAAATCATTCAGCTTTTCGGTAGAGGTGTACGCTTGAAAGGCCGAGGGATGTCGCTGAAGCGGAGCAATTACTATAAAAAGGATTTTCCGGAAACTATTGTGCCGAAGCACATTGGCATTTTAGAAACGCTGAATATATTCGGAGTCCGTGCTGACTACATGAAACAATTCAAAGAGTTTCTCGAAGCAGAAGGTGTTCCGAGCGAAAAAGGTCAACCTTTAACTTTAAAAATGCCTGTGATTAGGAACAAGGATTATAATAACAGAGGGCTTTATTCTCTTCGTGTAAAAGGCGATGCGGATTTTAGGAAAGCAGCAGCAAAACCCTTCTTGCGCTTTGAATCTGGTTTGCCGGTGGTCACTCTTGACTGTTATTCCAAGGTTCAATTTGAATCATCGCAAAAACATAGTTCAGGCGAGGTCACAAAAAACGTGGCTGTACTTGGTCCAGAGCATCATGCTTTATTGGACTATGATGCAATTTACTCCGATCTGCAAAGATATAAGACTGAAAAAGCGCGGCATAATGTAAATATCACACGACAGGATTTAAAGGATTTACTTCAGAATAGCCAGTGGTACAAGCTTCTCATACCAGAGGATGAGCTTGTCGTGCGGAGTTTTGAGGATTACAAGCGGTTTGAAAGAATAGCCGTAGCCTTGCTTACAAAGTATTTCGATCGTTTTTATTATTCGAAGCAAAATCGATGGGAATCACAGGTTGTCGGATATGATCTTGTTCCAATGGAAGACAGCAACGAAAATTTCTTGAACGAAGAAAAAGACGAGTATAGCATCAGCATTGATGACACAAGTGAAAACGAAACTACAATATTATGGTTGCGTCAGATAATTGATGAAGTTAAAAAGGCGAAAAAAGAAAAGAGACTGCCGACCTTCGCTATTCCGCGTCAAGGAGATTTGGAAACAATCAACGTTCCGGCGCACTTGTATAATCCCCTTTTGTATTTGGCAAAAGGAAACATTGAAATTGGTATATCCCCCGTCGCGCTGAACGAGGACGAGGTGAAATTTGTTAAGGCGCTGCAAAAACATATTACTTCTCATGCCGATTTCTTTACGGATAAGGAGCTATACTTAATCCGTAATCGCAGTAAAAAAGGTATTGGGTTTTTTGATGCCGCTGGATTTTATCCGGATTTCATCCTGTGGATGATTGCCGGCGGAAAGCAACACATCACATTCATTGAACCGCATGGGATGGCGAGAGAGTCATTTGCTTCGAGTAAGGTCAGTTTATATAGGCGGTTGAAAACCGAGATAGAGGAAGCGCTGAAGGTGTCATCTGTGTCGTTGAATTCGTTCATTCTATCTACAACAAAATTTACTGAACTTGCAGATAAAAGCGTAACTATTGAAGAATGGAACGCAAATCACGTGCTGTTTATGGATGACAGTGATTACATTGAAAAGTTATTCATCGGAATACGCAATTAATTAGTAAAAAAGTATGTGATTTGAAAGGGAGTGAGAAGATTGAGAATAAGCGAAAGATTTGGGCTGTCCAAGTCACAGTATGAATTGGATTTTGTTGATGTCGATACTAATACAGACACCCCATTATTTCTAGATCCGTATTTTATTGCGAAAAGTGACTTTCCTTTCGCATTAGAAGCGCATCTAAGCTTGAGGAGTTATTTTGATTGCCTCCTATGTGCGTTGAGGGATGATAGGATGAAAGATGCAGAGGACTTGTTTAGCCATCTTGGAGAGACCAATGAAATTTGCTTAGGTTTTTCGCGATCTGCTCCTCAAGGCAAAGGAAT
The DNA here is from genome assembly GCF_900002895.1 of Ercella succinigenes. Taxonomy (NCBI): domain Bacteria; kingdom Bacillati; phylum Bacillota; class Clostridia; order Eubacteriales; family Oscillospiraceae; genus Ercella; species Ercella succinigenes. The sequence goes on from NZ_CDHP01000021.1 coordinate 10,505, forward strand.
GGGGCCGTCAGATGCCAGCAGAATATTTAAAAGCCTTAAGGAAAGTAAGGCGTTGCAGACGGGGATAATGGAAGACATTGAGGATTTTCGCATTTTTGTTGACAATGTTGACAAAGATAAAATGTCTGATATGACAGCCAATATTATAAAAAAGCAACTGATTGAATATACCAAAGCGCAGTGCGTTTTATTGGATATCCCGCTAATTGAGGGAGTGCCATCGGGATTTTTCTGGAATCGTAAAACAAATTCATGGGATATTCGGTTTACTGAAATGTTAATTGTGAATGATCGAAAGATACTCCTTGTGCCGAAACGCATTGTATCTTTCTCAAAGGAATATACGCCTCAAAAATATCTGCAGCATTTTGTCTTGAATTATTTACAAAATGAACAATTGCGTTTGAATGGACCATTAGTTCAGCGACGAAAGGATAAGGCAAGAACTAAATATGTAACAAAAAAATCAATACGAGAACAGGAGGAGAGAAGTCAATCTATAGACAAAAACTGGTTGGCACAATTCACGGATAAATATCCAGAAATATTCAAGGACTTTCGTAAGATAACAAAATCAAAAATACGTCCAGTTTCCAATGCAGATATTTCTACAGAAAGTGTTTCTTCCATTTGCGCTTATTTAGAAAAGCGCCTTTGCGAAATACCACCAGGAGGAAAGAGCGCCACTGTTTACCATCGAACTATAGTTGGCATTATGGAACTGCTGTTTTATCCTTACCTATGTGCACCAACTATAGAACAGGAAATCCATGATAAGCGAAAACGAATTGATATTGTTTTTGATAATTGCGCTGAAAGTGGATTCTTTTTCCGCTTGTCCAACACACATGATATTCCATCGCGTTTTATTATGGTTGAGTGTAAAAACTATTCCAGAGATGTAGCAAATCCAGAACTGGATCAAATTGGAGGACGTTTCAGTCCTAATCGTGGGAAAATGGGCATTATCACTTGCAGAACAATCGATGAAATGGACACGTTCTTGTTACGCTGTTCAGATACATATCGCGACAGTCGCGGGTTAATAATCCCATTGATAGACGAAGATTTTTATACTCTCCTTCGTTATCGAGCTGATGACAACGAGGGAGAAATTGATAAATTCATCCAGAAAAGGTTTCATGAAATTGCACTCAAATAGGTTTCCGTTGACGTTTTGCTCCGTTGCGCTAAATATTATTTGATTAGAGGTGGTGAGTAGTTGTTTGCTTTCGAATATGAAGATTGGAAAATGATCTGCTCACAGATTAGCCTTCAAAAGCGCGGACGCAAAAGAATGTATCTGCAATGGTATCCATTTACATGTCTATCTGCAAAGGAAAAAGAAACGCTGATTAGTGAAGACTTTTATAAAGATTACATAAAATCAGGCATATATTTATATTATTCAGAGAATTGGCTCATCACAAATAATTACATCATGAAAGGCGACGGTAATTTTAGAAATTCCTCGTTAGTATCTCCAACTATGTATCTTGTGGCATTGACGATTGGAAAAAGTATATCGAAAAAGTATCAGCCACTTCGTCAGTCTTCAATTAAAGTGTTTTATGCCGGGAATTATGACGAAGATAGACTTTACTATAAAAAAGACTACGACATTTTTTTTAAGACGCTAAACGACTTATCCCAGTCATATCGATATTTTATAAAAACGGATGTCAAAGACTTTTTCCCTAATATTGATATGAACAAATTGTTTGATATTATTAATCTTAGATTCGCGGAAACTGGCGTTAAAATAGCGCAAAAGGACTTAATGGTTTACAAAGAACTACTGTTGTGTTTGGGACAAGGGGAGTTTCCTCTTATTGAGAGCTGTGCGGCCTCTTCATTTTTAGCGACGGTTGTTTACTTGGAAACACCAGATTCAAAGCTCTTTTCATTTATTACTGACAAAGTACCTTATATAACAGAATTTTCTATGGTTCGATACGTTGACGATTTGTATATTTTGTTCAATTCGTACTTACCCGAAAATATGATCACCCCTATGGTTAATCGAATCATAAACGAATACTCAAGTGAATTGAAAAAGTTGAATTTATCTCTTAACAGAGGAAAGACTTCTTGGAGGCCTACTATAGACATAAGTGTGGAATTAAAGAAATCTCTGTATGATGAGCAATTCAATGGAAAAGAATGCAATATCACTGATTTTGTAGACGGTGATCTTTTATTAAAATTCCTTGAAAGTATAAAAGAGTCATTGCTTGATTATAGTTTGGATGCTGCTAAATATCTTGAATTGATTAATGATATTTTCAATATCCCGAAAACCGAATATACACCGCATGAAATATATAATTCGCTCGTCTATGAGAAGCATCCGCTGTTTAAGGACACTCGAATTATTGAAACACTCATCAATCTTGTATGTTTTGATTATAACATTTTGAAGTTGGATACAAAACGCTTCACACTTATATTGCTAAAGACACAAGACGGGAGACTCATCAAAGCTATGCTTTCAAAGCTGTTTGAAGCAAACAGAATGGGTGTATGGAATGTGTATGACACATCACTTGCCATAAATTATCTTTTGCAAAGGAGTTTCAACCACGACGATTTATTGAATATTTTGAAAGATGAAGAACAGTCCGTTCATTTGTATTATGAGTTATTCTGCAAATCGTCATTTTTGGTTTCAATGAGCAAATCTAAGGAGAAATATATAAGTAAATTTAAAACATCAATTTATTATGAACAGGATGACAAACTATTTTTCCTATATTTTCTGTACATGGTGGAAATGAAGAAAAACAATTACCTATCAGCTTTTGCATACTATAAGAATTTCTTTGACAGAATTTCGGCTCATTTAGCCTACACCATAAATGGCAATCGAGCGAAGGGTAAGCCCAACTACAAGGGATATTACAAGGAAGGTGCTTTCAAGCAATTGTATACTGGAATTTCTGATGCCGACAAGATTATTGAAAAAGCCCATGAAATAAGGAACTCCAACCCCCTATCTCATTCGAGTGCAGAGCTGCTTGATAATAACGATACAGCGGCTGACATACTTAGAAATATTAAGCAATTAAGCAATTTGATTAAAACAAAAATAGCCGAGTACCAGCCACTCTAGCAATGATTGAGTCAGTGAGATTTAAAACTAATATTGACTTATTCCCTCGAACAGACAAAAACTTTTGAACTGTTCCCTTGAACAGAATACCCCCATAAAATCCACTATTGACCTATTCCCTGAGCGGACAAAACGAAAAATACAGACCAGATGGAAGTAGGTGCAGACGTTTTCTCTGCACTTTTGGTGGCCAGTTCCATGAGCCTATCGGGCCATGCTGAAACGGTAGTATTGATGTCAAGAAAATAAAGAGGTGTTCTCTGGAAGGCTTGATATAAGCCTTTCTGGTTTTTTAGTGATAAATGTTTTAATTAGAAAAACGATGATTTATTTGCTCAGCGGGAACTAGTCCATGCATGAAGGCTCTATGACCGCGTACAGAGCGGATTAGATGTTACTGACCCGTACAGAGCAGGATGGAGGTTTTTGTGAAACAGTTTTTATAGATTTTGAGGATGATTGCAACTACTTAATCTTTGATAAAAAAACCTCATCCGTTGCTTCCATTATAATATCCTGCATACAAATCGCTAGAAGTAAATCCAAGACTGCGTGAAACATTCATGGCTTCGTTCATTATTAGAGAACTGAAGTATTTTATCTTTTCCTCTGACATTTTAGAATATAGAGTAGCAATACTAATGGCTGCGACTGTTTTGTTGTCCTTGTCGACAATTGGTGCAGCAATACAGTAAAGGTTATCAATTCCCTCGCCATTGTCAATTGAGTAACCTCTTTCTCTTATATTAGAAAGATCTTCTAATAGATCATCATAATGTCTATGTGTGGTTCGAGTTCTTGTAATCAAATCACCACCGCCGGTAATCTCTTTAACCCTATTGTCTGAGTAAGTTGCAAGAATAGCCTTCCCTAGTCCTGTTAAGTGAAGGTAGTTTCTTTCCCCTATAACACAGCTGGTTCTAATTGGGGATTGGCCTTCTACTTTATCAAGGTATACTATCATACCGTTATTTTCAACGGCTAAGAATACAGTTTCGTGAGTCTCGTTGCTTATCCTTTGAAGAGCTGGTCTTGATAAAGATTGAAGATCACTCTTGTTGGTAAATGCATTTCCCACGGCAAAGCATTTAAATCCTAATTGGAATGTTTTGGTAATTTCATTTGTATCAAGAAATCTTTTTCTTACAAGAGTATGAACTATGTCGAAAACACTACTCTTTGGTATGCCTAATTCTTTGCTTATTTGGGCAATAGTTACAGCATCACTGCTTTGCGATATGAATTCAAGGATATCAACAGTTCTTGCAGATGTTTTATTCATTTGATAGTTGTCAATAGACATCGTATGCCTCCTTTTAATGAGTTCGCCATTGCGAATGGTTGTCTTGCATTCATAATAGCGAACGAGGTATAGATTTGCAAGTAGATTTTATAACATCTTGCTCATTATAGTTAATATACACAAATAAACCTAAAACGATTTAGTTAAATGTGCAATAGCACAAATTATTGTCTGAATAATTGGTGTATGCATCAAAATGCTTTATCTTTCTATTGAATTGTTGACAATGACAGATGTGGTGATATAATCGAAATAGAGAACGTGGTTCGCGATGGCGAACGATTTCTAACAGTAACAACTTTTCCTAGTTATAGCAGGTTTTTGTAAGGAGATTATCATGAATCCAATAAAAATAGAGCATAGTGCGATTAAGTCAAGTAGAACAGAGTACCTGGCAAAATGGTACTGCGATTTATTTAACTTTGAAGTGGTTGATGATAACAAAAAAGGTAACTACTTCATTTCAGATTCATTTGGACAAATGATTGAATTTGTTCTTGCAGCTGAAAATGATAAAAGTGATTCTGGTATGAACCGAAAAGGAATATATCATCTTGCTTTTAAAGTAGACGATATAAATGAGTTCTATGAGCGTGTAAAAGATAAAAGTCCTCAAATAATTAGTCCGCCAGCAGAGACGATGCCTGGAGTATGGACGTGTTTCTTTTTGGATCCTGATGACAATTTACTCCATGTAGTAAAAAGAAATAGAGAACTTTGCTAAAAAGCAAAACAGCAAATAAGGAGGGTGAACATGAAAATCACAAATCTTGAACTCATTCATATCAAGCCCAGATGGCTTTTCCTAAAATTGTACACTGACGAAGGTATTGTTGGTTATGGCGAACCAGTGATTGAGGGAAGAAGTACAGTTGTAGAAGAAGCGGTCAGGGTTTATGGAGAAATGATAAAAGGCATGAACCCACTCGATATTCAGCATATTTGGCAATATATGTATCGCGGAACTTTTTACAGAGGTGGAGCTATACTAGTAAGTGCTATGAGCGGAATAGAACAGGCACTTTGGGATATTAAAGGGAAATACTATGGTGTACCAGTATGGCAACTTCTAGGCGGTAAATGTCGTGATCGAATTAGAGCTTATGCACATATTTCTCCAGATAGAGATGGAGCACCAGCGGAAGAGTATGCAAGCCTCGCAAAAAAAAGAGTAGAACAAGGATTTACCGCATTAAAAATGCCCGCAGATTTTCCTCTTAGGCCGCTTGAAACTAAATTTAAACTTGAAGAGTATGTTGATAAGATTGCTGCTGTAAGAGAAGCAATCGGGCCACATGTTGATTTAGCTCTTGATTTTCATGGAAGAGTTTCACCAGCTAATGCAATTAGATTATGTAGAATGCTTGAACCATATTTCCCTATGTTTATTGAAGAGCCATGTCTACCAGAGAATGTTGACACAATGGTCAAAATTAGACAATCTACTAGCATTCCTATAGCTACAGGCGAAAGACTATTCACAAAATGGGGATTTAGAGAAGCGATTGAGAAGCAAGTAGCTGAAGTTTATCAACCTGATTTAAGCCATGCTGGTGGAATACTTGAGACTATAAAAATAGCTGCAATGGCAGAAAATTACTATGCATCGATAGCGCCTCATAATCCGCTTGGACCAATTGCTTTGGCATCATGCTTGCAGGTTGATACATGCATTCCTAACTTTGTTGCACAAGAGCATCCTACAACAAGCACAGGGCATGACTTAGGTGTAGGAATATTCAAAGAACCGTTCAAGATTGTTGACGGATACTTTGAGATTCCCCAAAAACCAGGTCTTGGTTTTGAGATAAACGAAGATGAATTGGCGAAGCTAAAATTTGATGGCAAGTGGACTTGCCCCACAACATTCCAAGAAGATGACAATTCTGTTGCTGATTGGTAATCAATTACAGATTTGACAGGAGGAAATAATGTCTCAGCTTAATGTACCACTCAAGAGGGGTGGCAAAGGGTTTAATGTCCACAATATGAGTAAAATGCAACTGTTTGGGTATGTTTTTATATTCCCTGCACTTGTAACTCTAGCCGCTTTAGTAGTTTATCCGTTGATATATGGTTTTTACATAAGCTTTTTTAAAACTAATATGTCAAACATTTGGGATTTTAAAGGTCTGCAAAATTATATTGATCTATTTAAAACCCCTGATTTTACCAAGAAAATATTACTTACACTTAGATATACAGCAATAGTGGTTATTGCCCATTTCTTTCTTGGTACTTGGTTTGCACTTCTAGTAAATAAAAAAAGAAAGTTCAATACGTTATTTCGTGCTCTCCTAGTTCTTCCGTGGATAATGCCTGAAGTTGTTATCGCCCTTTTGTTTAAGTGGATTATGAATCCATTATATGGAATTCTAAATGCTTTTCTACTGCAATTAGGTCTTATAGAGACAAATATCTCTTGGCTTGGAGATACAAAATATGCCTTTATAGCAGTTATAGTTGTTAGTGTATGGAAAGGCTACCCTCTAATAATGATCAATGTACTAGCGGGTCTCCAAAGCATCTCTGCTGACCTATTTGAAGCAAGTAAGATTGATGGTGCGAATAAGTGGCAGACACTTCTATACATAACTCTTCCAAGTATAAAGCCAGTTTTAGTTACTGCGTTGGTATTAGATACAGTTTGGTGGTTCAAGCACTTTACAATTGTGTGGTTACTGACAAATGGCGGGCCTGGAAATGACACCTCAATCATATCTATAGATATATATAAAACCGCTTTTGACTTTTTCAACTTCGGCAAAGCTGCAGCAATGTCAGTCATTGTTTTCATTATTTGCCTAATCATAAGTACATTGTATAGGAGGATTTTTGATAATGAAGACAAATGAATTGAAAAAGTCAAAAATTGACCTATCAAGTATTGGCGGATATACCATATTGATCATTGCTTCAATACTAGTTCTTATACCAATACTATGGATGTTATCCACATCACTAAGACTAGAAGCTGAAACGATAACCATCCCACCAAAATGGATACCAGAGAATCCAACTATTGAATCATATAAGAGATTATGGTCTGAATATCCATTCCTGACATATTTCAAAAACAGTATATTGATAGTTTTAGGTTCAGTTTTTATATCGGTAGTATTCTCTAGTTTTGCAGGATATGGAGTCACAAGATTTAAATTCAAGGGGAGACAGAGCTTTCTAACATTTTTGCTGATAAGTCAGATGTTTCCTTCAATTATGCTTTTGATTCCATTCTACAAAGTCCTTGATACATATGGACTTAAGGATTCTTTAGTAGGTCTAATATTTGTATATGTTTCATTTACAGTTCCATTTTGCACTTGGATGATGACAGGATTCTTTAAAACCATACCATTAGAGCTTGACGAGGCAGCAATAATTGATGGATGTAGCAGGTTTAAAGTGTTTGCAAAAATTATTTTTCCTTTGACATTACCTGGAGTTGCATCAACATCCATTTACTCGTTTATTACAGCATGGAATGAATATATGTTTGCACAGACTCTTATGATAAGCCCCAGCAACAAAACCGTTCCTGTAGGTATTGCAGAACTTAATGGATTCTACAAAATATTGTGGAACGATATGATGTCTGCTTCTGTTATCGCAAGTATTCCACTAATCTTCATGTTTATATTCTTGCAAAAATATTTTATCAGTAGTTTAACTGCTGGATCAGTAAAACAATAATAATTTCAATTGTCGCAAGACTTGAAATAAATAAGCCCGCATAGTGCTGTCACAAGATAGTTCTATTGCAATTCTCAAAAAACAGGAGGAAAGAACATGTCCAAATTTATCAAGTTTGTATCTTTAGTGACGTTGGTTGCAATGCTGTTTACACTAGCTGCATGCGGATCATCAGATGATGCTAGTCAAACAACTGCACCGGTAGATGGAAGTAGTGAACAGACCGATGCTGGCTCTGATGATTCAGATGAAGTTGTAACTATTCAAATCTACTCAACCCTAATAACAGAAAAGGAGGCTCCTCTTGAGCAGGCCATGGCTGATGCTTATATGGCAGCTAACAAGAATGTCAAAATCGAATTTGTAGGAACTCCAGTCAATGAAATGGCAAAGAAAATCATTGCTTTGAACACTTCTGGTGATCTTCCCGATGCTTTCTTTATGCCATCAGAGTTTATGGCACAGGCTCAGGATATGGGTATTATTGTTGATCATAAAGAATTGCTTGGACAAGAGTATCTGGATTCATTGATTCCGTATGTTGCTGATCACTCAACTATTAACGATCAGTTAATGTTTGTACCTTGGCATGTAATTCCTATGGCTGTTATTTACAGAACAGATTGGCTAGCAGAGGAAGGTCTTGAAGCACCTAAAACATGGGATGATTTCCTAGAGATTGCTAAAGCCTTCACAAAAGATGCAGACGGTGATGGCCAAACAGACAGATGGGGCTTCAGCATGGTTGGTACGAGGAACGGTTCAGGTGCATCAAGATTTAGAGCATACGCTCTTTCCTATGGTGTAGATGAGGTGTTTGATAACAATGGAACATGGGAGACGGATCTATATTCAGATGACTACAAAAGAGCACTACAGTTCTTTGCTGACCTGGCATTGACTGAAGGTGTTGTCCCTCCAGGAGCTACAGAAACTGGTTACCCAGAAGCAGCAGCATTCTTTGCACAAGAAAAAACAGGACTTATGATCACTGGTTCTAATGCAATAGGTGCAATTGAAAGTGATAACCCCGCTCTAAAAGGGAAAATTGGTAGTGCAATAATACCAATGGATCAGAGGCACGTTACTGTTCTTCAGCCTTCTGGTTACGCTATAACTACATCAAGTAAGCATCCTGAAATAGTTGCGGACTATCTCAAGTTCATGAACTCTGATGAAACTGCTGTAAATTTCGGAATAAATTCCGGTAGACTTCCTGTTGTTCAGACAGCAGCCGCCAATGAAGCCTTTTCAACAGACACATATAAAGGATTTATTGAGAGCTTCGAATATGCTATAAAAACTCCAGCTTTCCCAGAGCATACGGAGATATTTGACATCATGGCAGAGTCTTATTCTCTGATGATTGGTAATAATGCATCAGTTGATGAAGCAATGGAACAAGTCAAGGCGAGAATGGAACCTCTATTGGCGCAAAACAATCAGTAACTGATATGAAAGAGCAATAACAGCTACCTGCCCTGGTCTAAGGGTCAGGGCAGGTAACTAATTTGAAAGGATCAATTAAGTGTATTACCTCTCACTAGATTTTGGAACATCATCAGTAAAAGCTGCAGTACTAGATAGTGAACTTAATTGCTTAAAAACGGCTAAGGCATCATATGAACTTATGATGACAGGTTTTGATAATTTAGAAATTGATCCTAAGGATGTATTGTCGGCACTAGAAGAGTGTTTGTGCCAAATTGAAGAATACAAAAATCAGATTTCAATTATTTGTTATGATACTTTTGCTCCGTCAGTATTGTTCATGAATCAGCAAGGAGAGCCTGTTTATCCCATTATCACGCATCTTGATAGAAGAAGTAGGCGTGAAAGCAAACAAGTTCTATCATTGATAGATAAGAATTTGTATCTATCGATAACAGGAGTTCTTCCGTTTGCAGGCGGGGTATCATTGACAACAATACTATGGATGAAGAATAACAGGAAACACATTTACGACACTACATATAAAATTGGCCATTTATCAACATATTTATACAAGTATTTAACCGGCGAATGGGCAACGGATCCTGTCAATGCTTCGATGACTGGGCTTTATGAGACTGTAAAATATGGTGACTGGTCTAAGATGATTTGTGAAAAAATTGGTGTTAGCCCATCAATGTTACCACCCATAAAGAATGTTGGACCAACCTATTCAAGAATAAGAAAAGAAATTGCAGATGAATTTGGACTAAGAAGTGATGTTAAGGTATTTCTAGGAACACAAGATATCGCTTCTGCACAAGTTGGGGCGAACAATCACTCATCAGGTGACATACTATTTATTTCCGGAAGCAGCGAAATGACATCCATTTTGACACACGAGCCACTTGTTAAGGAGACCCACTACTTGCGTTGTGCTGTAACTCCTGGATTGTGGCAGATATTTTCGATTACAACTGGCGGATTTGCAATTGAGTGGATGAAGGAACAAATTTTCAGAGATATGTCTCATAGATTTTTTTATGATGTTTATTTCGAAGATGTTCTAAAAAATCGGTTTAGCACAAAACTAGTAAAATACAATTCACATCTAACAGGTGATAGGCATAGCTTGCGAAAGAAACGTGGAAGTTTCTCTGGATTGACTCTAGATACAGATCGGGACAATATGTTTTGCGCGCTACTTGAGGGCATACAAAAACCTGCATTACAAACATATAACACCTGCATTAAGGCAATAAAGCTTAATAAGAAAGCAAAAATAACTGGAAACTTAGTTGAGGCAAGTAAGAGTTATTTGGAATATAAGCAAAAGATATTTGGGGATTTAGAGCTAGAAATTACACATAATGGACCAATTATCGGCAACGCAATTATTGTACGTAACAGCTTGAATTTGAATGATATTGAAGGAGATGATTAATATTGATAGTCAATTAAGTGGAATATATGTTCCAGTAATCACACCTTTTAGTCCTGTCGATGAAAGTGTTGATTATAGCGCTCTAGAACAGAACATTCTTTTTCTAAATCAGTCAAATGTTTCAGGGTACATGATGCTTGGCAGCAACGGTGAATACGCTTCTCTAAATGAAAGTGAGTCGCTTCGGATTGCTGAATTGGCTTCTAAAACAAGGGATAACAACAAACTGCTTCTTGTAGGTGCATCAAATGAATCGGTATTTTGCACTTTAGAATTTATAAGGAATGTTGCAGATAAAGGTGCAGATATTGCAGTTGTTCAACCCCCTAATTATTTTGTCAAACAAATTTCAAAAGATGTAATAGTTGATTTCTATTACGAAGTAGCTGATCAATCTCCTATTCCAATCCTTGTGTATAATTCGCCTTCGTTTTGCAATCAAGTAAATATCTTACCAGATATTGCTGTGAGGTTAGCAATGCATGACAACATAATTGGAATGAAACAAACTTCAGCTGTCAGTTATAAAGAGTATGAACCTTATTTAAAAGAGACAAAAAGATTCAGCTTTTTAGCTGGAAGCTTAAGCATATATGGCGAGAGTCTTCAACACGGCGCTACTGGAGCAGTATTGTCTTTTGCGAATTTCATGCCAATCGAAGCGGTTAAGATTCATCAAGTTTTAACACGAATGATAGAAGAATGTGAAGAAGATTTCTGTGAAATGATAATAAATAGTGCCTTGAGAATGAATCAAAAGATTTCAGGTGATTATGGTGTAGCAGGAGTTAAGGGTGCGATGGACCATTTTGGATTATACGGTGGTTCACCTAGAAAACCGTTGAAAGCTCTTTCTCAAAATCAAAGAGCTATTATTGCTGATGCGTTGACAGAATTTGGACAAGAATTCCTAACAGATAGTTGACAAGTAGCAAATGGGATAGAAGGAGTACAACATGGAAAGTTTTTCTCGCAATTTAAAAAGTGCCCAAAATAGTGGCTACGCAATAGGTGCTTTTAACATTTTCAATTATCAATCGGCTAAGGCTGTGGTAGATGTTGCAGAGGAACTCAACAAACCAATAATTATTCAGACTTCAACTTCAACAGTAAAAAAATATGGTGAGAAGAAATTGATTGAAATCATTAATGCAGCAAGGTATGGTGCTACGGTACCAATTGTTGTCCATTTAGATCACTGTAAAGATATTGATTTAGCACAAAGTTGTATAAATGCCGGATGGGATTCAATTATGTTTGATGCATCTCATCTATCCTTTGAAGAGAATATTAGAATCACAAGCGAGATCACGGCAATAGCTCATAGTAAAGCTGTAGAAGTAGAAGGTGAACTTGGAACAATTTTTGGTGTTGAGGATGATATGAGTTCTGACATCCAAATAAATGCTCAATTCGATGAATCATTGGAGTTTATTTTGAGAACAGGAATAGACGCTTTTGCTCCAGCAATTGGTACCGCACACGGAGTGTATAAAGGTACTCCGAAAATTGACTTCGATATCGTACAAAAACTATCTCAAAATACAAAATGTCCAATCGTTATTCACGGCGGAACAGGCTTGTCAGAGAATGATTTCAAAAAGCTAATCAAGTATGGAGCTAGCAAAATAAATGTATCCACTGCTTTGAAATATGCTTTTGTTGAGGGTTGTAGAAAAGCCATAAACATCTCTTCTGAGAAAGTTGATCCGCTTTTGATGGATGAAAGTATTATTGAGCAAATAAAAGAAGTTGTTATGCGACATATGCTGATTTTTACGGCAGAAGATATATAGAACGGAGAAACCTATGAAATCGCAATATCCTGTTGAATTACATAGCCATAGTACGAGATCAGATGGACACGATTCGGTTGAGGAGCTAATTCAAAATGCAATAGATAGAGGAATTTCTATCTTAGCTTTAACTGATCATGATACGACTCCACCTAAAACAATTAGAATAGATGGTAAAAATGTTGATACAATAAACTATGCGCGAAAAAAGGGACTGAGTTTATTGCTTGGCAATGAAATCTCTTGTGACACTCTAAACGAAGATGTTCATATAATTGCATTGGGATGTGACTGGGAAGACCATTTCTTCTCGGAACTAGAGACTATGGTACAGAACAGCAAGGTATCTTCTTATAAACTAGTAATTGATAAAATCTCGAGTTCTGGAATAGATGTAAATTGGGATGATATGCTCGAGTTTGCAGGATTGGTAGATAATCCAGAAAAAGTTCAAAAGAAAAAGATATTTGAGTATCTGGCTCAAAAGGGTTTTGCTTCCGACTGGAGTGAAGCAAAGAAAAAATTGCAAAGTACGCCAGAGTTAAATGTTGCACGAGAAAAACCTGATCCGACATCGGTTATTGAGAATATACATAGGACTGGTGGTTATGCAATACTGGCTCATCCTTACCTTATTAGCGAAAGACCAGTGATTGTAAATAGTAAGGATGAAGATAAATACATAACAAGAGATGAGTATATCGAAAGGCTTATTATTGCAGGGCTTGATGGGATAGAAGCTTTGTATACATACAATAAAACTTCGTATAAGGGAAATCTTGACAAGGCTACCATAGCTTCTCAAATTGTTGAAAAATTCAAAGATCGTGTAAAAATAATCTCAGCGGGCTCTGACTATCATGCAGATCATAAGAAGAATATTGTAAACCCAAGAGAACTAGGTGAATGTGGCTTAAGTTTAGAATATTTTATTGATAATGAAATACTATCAAAACTAATTAGAAAACAACATTTTGTGTCATTGGGCGAAATTATGCTTAGACTAAAATCTCCAAGAGGTGAGAGGTTTTTACAAAGTCAAAAATTTGAAGCTACTTTTGGTGGCGGTGAAGCAAATGTAGCCGTATCATTGGCAAACTATGGGAATAGGTCTTCTTTTGTAACTGCATTACCTGAAAACGATATAAGTAAAGCATGTCTCTCTGAACTAAAAAGGTTCAATGTCGATGTAAGTAGTGTAGTTTTTTCTCCAGGTAGATTAGGGGTATATTATGTCGAGCCCGGTTCAAACCAAAGGCCGTCAAAGGTTATTTATGACCGAAAAGGATCATCTATTGCAATTGCTAATATGGAAACCTTTGATTGGGATAATGTATTTAGTAATAAGACATGGTTTCATTTTACTGGCATAACTCCTGCTCTAAGCGACACTGCAGCGGATTTAGTTTTGCATGCGGTGAAAAATGCACATGAAAGAAACGTGATTGTATCTTGTGATTTAAATTATAGAGCCAAACTTTGGGATTATGGTAAGGCGCCCCAAGAGGTCATGTCAAAAATCATGCCTTATGTTGATGTTTGCATAGCTAATGAAGAAGATATCCAAAAGATGCTTGGAATTTCGGCAGATGAACACATGGATTTAGCCGACATGAGTGCTGATTCTTTTGAATCAAGAAATGCGACTAATTACTTTAAGATTTTGTGTCAAAGACTAGTTGGAACTTATCCCAATATCAAGACAGTTGCAATTAGCTTGCGCGAAAGTGTTAATGCAGATATTAATAACTGGTCTGCATGTATCTATTCTAATAACAACTTTTATATGTCAAACAAGTTCAAAATTACCGATATTGTTGACAGAGTAGGTGGCGGTGATTCATTTTCTGGTGCTCTTATACACGGATTGGCAAATTACATTTTACCAGAGCGGGCTCTTGAATTTGCTGTAGCAGCCAGTTGTCTTAAACATAGCATAATGGGTGATTTCAACAGATTTTCAGAGGTTGAAGTTATCAATCTTGTTAAGGGAAATTCTTCTGGTCGCATTCAAAGGTAATATATGGGGTGTATTATGAATAATGAGATTAAAACAAGTCTTAAGAATGCTGGCATTATTGCAATAGTAAGGAATATACCATATAAGTTTATTCCTGATACTGTGGATGCCTTGCTTAATGGTGGAATAAATGCAATTGAAGTAACACTGAATAGGGAAGATAGCTATAAAAGCATAAAATGGATCTCTGATAATAGAAAAAATGTTTTTATAGGTGCTGGGACCGTAATAACAGTTGAGCAAGTACTCAGAGCAAAGGAGCATGGGGCAAAATACATAATATCTCCCAATATGTGCGCAGAAGTAATAATTGAAACAAAAAGGCAAGGACTAATCTCATTACCTGGTTGTGTTACACCTACTGAAATGACAACTGCAATCAGCCATGGTGCTGACTTAATTAAGTTGTTTCCAGCAAGCGTTTTTGGTCCCGAATACGTTAAAGCCCTTTTGTCTCCTTTACCAGATACTGAAATAGTTGCTGTAGGTGGAATCAGTCTTGAAAACATAGAGCTGTATAAAAAGGCAGGGATAAAGACTTTTGGTATTGGAGGAAACTTAGTAGATTTAAATGAGATTGAGCGGGGTAACTATAATAAGATTCAAACACTAGCTGCAAAGTATATTGCTGCTACATGTAAATAGAGTTTAGAGTGGACCTTTAATAATACGAATTACATAGTCTCATTTACACTATTAAGTTTGAGAACTCAAATTTATTAGCTTCTGAGAGAATGAATTGTTAATCATTCTACTATCTTTCTACTATCAACACCCAATCGAGATTTAGCATTGGTGGAGTGATTTCCACAATTTCAGCATCCCTTGATATGTTTATTGTATCGAAATCTATAGTTTCACCAGATCGGGGGTTGTACCATTTCATGCCATTAATTTGAAATTTCAGGTGCTGAGTATTAACACTGAATGGCTTTCCGTATGGTGAATACAGTAGCACAGAGTCATTTGTTTGACAGGCGCTGATATAATTTTCATCTTCGAGATTGTCTATCACTATTTCGGGGCAAGGCTTAAACTGAGTGAACCGATGTGATGTGATGAGATTTTTCAGATGAAGCATATGATTGGCACCTGGTTGTTCAAGAGCTTGTTCCCACGTACGAGGGTAATAATCATCTGCAGATTTTTGAAAGCACCAGATTGAGCTATGTCCATAGGTGTGGCCAAATGCACCTGATAACACGCTCCAATAGGCTGCGATGCGTACATCATGATCATTGTAGAAGCCGTATGTAGGATTGAAGTTTTTAGGTATGTCTTCATAGCGAGGCTCGCCATCTACGACTGGTTTATCAGGTTTGAGGCTGTAATCGTGTTTTATCTTCTTGTAATTAAGATAGCAATCTAGCGCATGGCCTGATTGACAGAGATGAAAATCAACCTCGTTAGGAAGGAATCTGCTGGAAGTGGAATTGCCGGGAGGATGAAAACAAATTAAGTGGCGAAATTTCTCGTTCTCCTGGATGCCTTCTTTCATAGCTCTGATAATTGCAAAGTGATTATCAGTTTCCAATGGCCGGTCGCCACCGAGCATCCAAATTAGATTGCTGCGATGTCCATATCTCTGAGCGAGCCAGCTGCCGTATATACGGCTATTTTCAGTTGTGAAAATCTCTGGTCCTTTGCCGTGTTTAATATTAAATTTGTCACCCCAGGTGGGTAGAAACGCTATGTACATCTCAAGTGATTCTGCCAGATCAAATACACTGTCAATATGGTGCCAGTAGCTATACCCTTCTATATCTGGCAAAGTCGGATCGTACTTTCCAGTGGCGTTCTTCTTGAGTGGTGTTCGGCCATAATAGTTTGCCAGCTCCAGACCATTGTTCTCAGCTAGCGCGACAGCCTGGACTATATTGAAGCCCTTTGACTTGCGATCTTCAAGATAAAATCTGATTTCTTCTAGACTTAATATGTGAAACATGCTCCAGGCGGTATCTGCTAACCAGAAAAATAGCCTGCCACCTATTGTCTGCAGATAACGATTATTGGGAGTAGTTTGTAAAATATCGGATTTATCCATTATATTTCCTCTCTGATTGGATATTCATAAAATGCCAGGACTGGTAAACATGAGCCTGTATCGAATGGTATTTCAAGATTAATAGATTGGCGCCATGCGAAGCTTACATTCGCAGGCAACTCGATATTCCTGCTTAGCGTTATGTGAATCCTATTATGTTCGATTAAGTACGAGGTCGGCTCACATCTTCCCAATTGATCAATAAAATCAAAAGGTAAGTCTTTTGCTGAAATTTGCTTAGTTGATAAGCGGTCAAGCACATTACTAAATGTTAATGTAACTGTATCTGTTTGGATAACATTTGCTCCCTCGATGTCTGGTGCTTTGTAGCTATATCCACTATTTGTCATATGATGAAGCACCTGGGCGGCTAGCCTCTGTGCGAGCATCAGGTTACCAGCTGCGCTGTTATGAATAATATCTCCCAGAGGCACATCAATTGAAGGACAGATAAAAACATTATCAATTAATCGTGCTGCCTGTCTCTGTGCTTCGCGAATTAGCCCCCAGCCGGCATCTTTAGGTTTATTCTGTTCGGCTCTGTATTTATTGAGCTGAACTGTGAATATTGGCAGTTTGTCATCGGCAAAAGCTACACGCAAGTGTTTTACAAGAGATGTGAATCTATCGAGGTAGCTTGTCGCCTTGATAGCTTCGCTGAACGCATCTGTGCAGCCTTGATACCAAAAAATACCTCTGATTAGATTTGCGGCTGGCAGACCGAGATTCTGATTGAGATTTGTAAATAGTTCGCCATGTTCATCAGGATGCCAACTGGACATCGCACTGCCGCCTCGTGCAAATGGCATCAATCCAATGGGGTAGCCGAGTGCTTGATTTAAGATTTTTGCAGCTGCCAGATAAGGGGAGTGGCCGGGATTGATCCTCTCTTGCAGCAGGGGCATTGCTGTGTCGGTTGAATCTGCCAGTGGGTGGCTCGCTATATCCCATTTGCCATTATGACGTAGCATATGTACACCAAGACAAGGTGCATCAGGTATACTGTCACGACCTATTCCTGTCGCGTTGCTCTGACCGATAATAAGGAATACATCACCTACTCCAATGTGATGGCGCATGTCACCTCTGTGAGCCCATGAGAAACCATCACAACCATTATCGAGCAGGCAGGTCTCAATTCGATATAGACCCCCACATGGGACTGCTTCTATTTTAAAGCTCCACGTGCCTTGATTGCAGTTTTCAGCCGAAGTTACTGTATTTGCTGCTGCGAACGATTTGATAATTCTTCCTGTGTTTTCACAAACCAATCTTACATAAACACACTCGCTTCCGTTGGCACTCAACTTGCGCCAGTATCCAGTCAGCATGATGTCTGCTACTCCGATATTGTTTTTCTGAAAGATCTGCCAGTCTTGTGCTCCGTCGGTAATAAAGACACTACCGTTAACGTTCTCTGGCAGATTAGGGATACCGTCTCTCATTTTATTAGCTCCTTCAACTGTTCTCGATGCTATCACGGTACTGCTGTGGTGCCATTCCGACATAGCGTTTGAAATAACTGTTAAAGTATGTTCTTGATTGGAAGCCTGTTTTGCTGGCTATTTCGCTTATGTTTAGATTGCTATTTCTCATCAACTCCTGGATGCGTGCAATTTTTTTCTTGGCGATATAGTCGCCAATAGTTATGCCGGTTGTTTTCGAGAAGAAGCGGGAGAGATAGTTTGTGCTGTAGCCTGTTAGTTCTGATAGGTCCAGCAGGCTAATCTCGTTTTCTATATTATTGCTTATGTATTCCTGTATTGTTTCCAGCACATCACTAATATTCTTATGTCTCTGATTTTCCCTCTCCTCAAATAGAATATTAGCTAGTCTGGTCATTTCTGAACGCAGATGTTCAAATGATGGTGCATTAGCAGGGCGCGATAAATTGAAGACTAGATTCTTAATTTCAGTGTTTGTCTCAAGCTGGTTTTGATTGATATATGAGAGAAAGCTGCTTAGTAGATTATAGTAGTTTTCCAGTGTTTGGCTTGAATGCCAATTTATGCTCTTGGCCAGATTATCACAATAGGAATTGAAAAGACTATTGAAGTCAGTTTGATTGCCTTGGTCGAGGAAGCGACGCAGCGACGCGGCGGTGTTCTGCCTATGCATGACGATCGTTTCAGCGCTGCTTATCAAGCCATCTCTGGATGGGGACTGGCTATTGTTCTCGTTTTTTGTCAGTGTATTGTCGGTGCTATTTCTCTCGTCATGTTTCTCACCGAGATAAATAAGACCATCCGCAGGCATCGGGCTATCGAGCTTGGCTTTGATCAAGAGATATTGTTCCGGAATAGTGATTTCATGCTTAACTCTTTCGCTGACAACGAATGATACATCAATACCAAGAGACTGTGATGCCGCCTGTTGTGCGATCTCGAGAGCGCCAATGATTTGGGTTTCCTTGAAATCCTCGTCACTTCTTGCTTGTGGCTCAATCAGCCAGATCACCCGATCATTTGCGACCTCTGCGATGATCAGATCAGTATATGGCTGCAGGTAGTGATTTACGATCGATTTCAGTCTAAAGGCCGCAACTGAGCTGGAAAAAATAACCTTGTTGTTACTGCCTTCTGGTTTTGCGATCGAACCTACTATCAGATAGAAATCATGCGTCATATTGTTTACATTCAGAATGCGCTTGCATTGATCAAGCTCGCCCATTGACAAATAATTGCCGCGTATCCAGGTGAAGAAGGCCTGTCTTCTTAGCTGGTTCTGCTGATCCTCCAGGTTTTGCTGCATGTCGATCAGACTCTGCTGTCGCTCAATTTCTTCATCAACTAATTTTAGTGCTTGTTGGACTTCGCTGAGAATTTCTTTATCGCCTGAGGTTTTAAGGACATAGCTGCTAATGCCCTTGCGTATTGCTTCCTGTGCGTAGTCAAAGCTTGGATGTCCTGTAAGTAATACTGATTTACACAATGGCCAAATTGAGGTGATTCGATCTACCATTGCTAAACCGTTGATTTCCGGCATGTTTATATCGGTTATCAGCAGATCGATTTTCGTACTGCCAGCAATTTCGAGCGCCCGCTGTGTTGTGTATGCCTTATAGATCGATAGGCTGCTTCCGAGATGGATGTCCAATAGTTCGTAGATCCAGTCGACAACAAAGTTTTCATCATCTACTAATAGTACAGAGTAGTTTCTCATTTTTTTGCTTCCTTCGGTATTGTTATGATTACGCTTAAACCATCTGACAGACGTCGAATATCCAGTCCGCAGGAGCTGCCGAACTCCAGGATTAATCTTCGATGGATATTTGTAATCGCGGTTGTTTCTGCTTGTATCTCTGATGTAAATATCAGCTTGCTTTTTATTAGCTCGAGTTCCTGGTCAGTAATCTCTCGGCCATGGTTTTCGATTCTAATGCTGTGGTTGCCATCGTCAGCATACTTAAGTGCCACCTGTGCCTTCTCGTTTGCTCCTTTGATACCGTAATTGATGGCGTTTTCCAGAAGTGGCTGAAGAATTAGTCTTGGTACCATTATCTGTTTTACTACCTCTGGTAATTGGTCAATACTTATTTTCAGAGTGCTACTAAAACGAAGTGCTTGGATTTCTAAATAGCTAGCTGCATGATTCCATTCAGCCTCCAGTGTGACCTTGTCCTGATAATTGCGTGTGATGTATTGGAAATACTCGCCGAGATAACCAGACAATTCATGTGCTGTCTCGAAATCTTCCTGCTGGATCAAACGATGTAGCAAGAAATAAATATTATAGAGAAAATGAGGGTTTATCTGAGCCTGAAGCTGTTTTAGTTCCATTCTCTGAGCATATATCTCTTTTTCATACAGGTCTGTCACTGCCATTTTTAACTTGGTTGACATGCGGTTGAATCCTTCGCCTAACTGGTTGAACTCGGTTGTGTCGGTGTTAGTCGACAACGTGTTTCCCAGCTGTCCCTTTTCAACTGTTTGGAAAGCTTCTAGTAATGCTGCTACGTGTTTTCTGACGTACTTTCTTGAGAAATATGTGTAGGCAAGCATCGCGATAACACTCAGTAATGTAAACAGTACAAGTGCAATCAATATCTGATTAGTGACCGAGAATAGTTCATTTTTCTCCACAATCTGTACTATGTACAGATTCATTAATGCAGAGTAATAAGCAAATGTATATGCGTTTCGACTCTCTCTGATTGTTGTTTCCTTTCGGTTTACAAATTGTTCTTTTTCAGATTCGAATAGCTCAGACAATTGGCTTCCAATCTCATTTGAGGTTATGATACGGTCCGCTTCACTATCATATAAAACCGTGTATCTATCACCGCCAAGTCTTGACAACAGCTGGCGGATATAAGCTGTAGATAGGTCGAAACGGATAATATAAGCCGGTGGAGAGGAGGAATAAACGGAGGTAACCGGATACATGATTGATAAATACAGCCTATCATCTATATTGTGAACCGTACCAGAGGAGGCCTTGATTTCCTCAAACTGATTTATAAACTGCTGATGAGTTGTAGGCATATAGCCGCTCGCAGCAGACATCATTCTGTCTTGATCGCGATAGTAAATCGTGATATCGCTTATAGAGGCATTACCCAAATAAAGCGGTCTAATAAGCTCCCAATGGCTGTTAAGTGTATTATAGAATTCAGTGTTGCTCATTGTTTGGCTTCGCATAACATAGTCATTCAAAGACGGTGCTGCCAGTAGTGCTTCAAGCTGCCTAGCTAAGTACTGAACATCCTGTTCTAGAAGGCTAGTGATGGATCCTGTGGATTCCAACGCGGCATTAGTGAGCTCGTTTCTGATTGCGGTTTGGCCTCGGTCGATTAAGACAATTCCTGTTATTTGAAAGGGAATGAGCGTTACTAGAGCGATTATCAACATCCTAACAGACATCGAATGAGTTCTTCTGCGGTGATGTTTTCGGGGCAATAATGCTCTCATGATTTACTCCTTCAAATATAGGGTTGTACGTGGAATAATTATATCATGGGTACGAAAACTGATTGATTCAGATATTGTGCTCATAATAGAAAGGAATTGATGATTAGGACATAATTTCTGAATGCTTGTTAAAATATACAAAATATTTGCAATGCTCAATGAGTAATAGTGGAATATCACAACGATCAGTCTGGTGATAGGATAGATTCATCAGCAGAAGCGCAGGGCATTAAGAAATATATACTATAGAGTTCAAGAGCAATGCGTGAATCTGCACGAATTCTATTTATTACAGGAGGGTAGTATGAAAAAGAGAATCACAGCACTGTTGCTGGCAATCATGATGACTTCCGTTTTTGTGTTAACAGCATGTAGCGGAAACAATGATAAGACCGACAACACACAGCCTACAACATCACAGGCTTCTGGCGAAACTACTGCCGGTGAAGAAACCAATCTTACTGAACCAGCGGATCCGTTTGGCAAGTATGATCCAGGAGTTACACTTAGAGGTGCCTGGGTTGATACCGGAGGAACAGTATTTGTGCCCGGTAATCCTGATTACGATTCAGCATCACAGAATATTTACATAGATGCCTACAAAGAGCATCTAGGTATCAGTGTTGAATACGATTGGGTTTCAGCCGATATGGATGCTTATAATACCAAGTGGAATCTGGCGACAGCTCAGCAGAACCTGCCTGATTTTGGTATGGTAAATGAAGTCCAATACAAGATGTTGCTTGAGGCTGGCCTGATAATGGATATGACAGACATATTTGAGCAGTATGCCAGTGATAAATACAAGGCTTTCCTTGATGCTGATGGTGGAGCAACTCGAGGCTATAGCACACATGAAGGCAGACTGATGGGTCTTCCGATAACCGGCGCCACCCCTGATTCTGTTGCACTTATCCATATCCGTAAGGATTGGCTTGATAAACTCGATCTGCCGGTACCAACGACAATCGAAGAACTTGAAACAACAATGCAAGCTTTTATCGATAACAAAATGGGCGGTGAAGGGACATATGGCTTGATAGGAAGTAAGCAAGCTTTCGGAGCCGATCCTGATGTTGCTTTCCGCGGCATAATGAATGGTTATGGTGCATATCCCAATGTTTGGATTCCAGATGAGTCAGGCAAGTTGCATTATGGATCCGCAAGCGAGAAGACCTATGAGCCGCTTATAAAGCTGCAGGAATGGTATAAAAATGGCTTCATCAACAAGGATTTTGCTGTTACCGAGAAGAGTATCGCAAAAGAAGATGTCGCAGCCGGTAAGGTCGGCGTTGTTTTCGGCACATTTTATCTTGCATCTGGCGTAGGTGACAATGCTATCGCTGATCCTAACGCGGAGTGGGTTATCGCTGATATTCCTACCATAGATGGTTCCAAGCCAATCGCACAGAGCTCTGTTTCAAGGACACAATTTATTTTCGTTAATAAGGATTGTAAGAATCCTGAAGCTGTGGTTAAGCTTATCAATTTGGAAATCGACCTGATTTTCAACGAGGATTCAGAAGTAGTTCTTAAGTATACAACTCATCCATCACCTGTTAGTGAGAATGAAAATATACAGACATCAAAATATGTGGCTACTGTACAGTTCTGTGGCATGCCCTGGCAGAACCTGACAAGACATACTGAGTCAGTAGCAGCGCTTGAGTCAGGCAAAGAGGATTTCTCAATTGCTCTGTCCAAGACTACATATGACAATCATTTACGATATGAAGGCGGCGAACGCTCACTGTTTAACAGCTATCACATTTTCGGCCCAGCTGGTACCTTTACAGTAATCAATCAGCTAAAGAATGAGGATAGAATCCTGCTCGATCATTATCAGTCGATTCCAACAACTACGATGACTGAGAAAAAGAGTATTCTTGACGACGCGCTCTATGCGTCAATGATCAACGTTGTCATGGGCGAGGACATCTCAACCTATGAGAAGGCTGTTGCTGACTGGTTCAAGAATGGCGGTCAGGAAATGACCGATGAAGTTAACGCATGGTATGAAGCCAGATAAATGGTATAAGCCTATAAATTAGATCAAACTGAAACTAAGGCTGCGCTTACCGTCTATTCATGGTAAACGCAGCCTTTCTTAAAAAATGAGTGAGGAGATACATGCCATGGCAATAAACAGAACAAAAAGAAGTAAGCCTAGTCTGCTTAGAAACAAGCGAAGTTCTCAGGCGGAGCATGCTACTTCAGGTCAGCTGCAAATAGCTGCAGAGAGACTTACAAGAGGTCAGAGGTTTCTTTATACTTTCAAACGCGATGCCATGCTACATGTAATGCTTCTGTTTCCGGTAATTATGATCTTTGTTTTCCAGTACATTCCACTTGGCGGTATTGTTATGGCTTTCCAGAATTACAGTCCGGCAAAAGGCTTCCTGGACTCGCCTTTTGTAGGTTTGGCTAATTTTCAAAGATTGTTCAACACACCTGGATTTGTACAGTCGGTTATAAATACATTCATCATCGCGGTAGGCAAGATAGTGCTTGGCTTGATAGTGCCAGTTACTTTCGCACTTTTGCTAAATGAGATGTTGTCTAAGCATGTTAAGAGATCAATTCAAACTATCGTATACCTTCCTCATTTTGTTTCCTGGGTCCTGATGGCGGGTATAGTTGTCGAAATACTCAATCCTAGAGATGGTATGGTCAATCAGATTCTAATGATGTTCGGGATGGATCCGGTATTTTTCCTTGGCAGCAACGACCATTTCCGTGGCGTTATTTGGGTCACAGATATCTGGAAGGAATTCGGCTATGCGACGATTATTTATATGGCCGCCCTGGCTGGACTTGATCCTGCGCTCTATGAAGCGGCCGCGATCGACGGTGCTGGTTATGCAAAACGCATGTGGCATATAACACTTCCTGGCATCTCCTCAACAATTGTTCTTCTGGCAATTCTGCGTATGGGCTCGATACTAAATGCAGGTTTCGATCAGATATTCAACCTCTATAGTCCAATAACATACCAGACCGGTGACATCATAGATACGATAGTCTACCGTCTTGGTATCGGTGGAGCTCAGTTCAGTTTGGCTACAGCAGCAGGTCTCTTCAAATCAGTCGTATCTGGTAGCTTGCTGATTATTTCTTATCGCATCGCTTACAAAGCCACGGGCTACCGTGTATTCTAAGGAGGCATCATGGTTTACAAAGAATCCTTAAGCCGCCGCCTGTTCGTGGCTGCAAATTATATTTTCTGTATAGTACTTGCCCTGGTCTGTATAGCACCGATGGTGCATATATTTGCCGTATCTCTAAGCGGCAGCGCAGCAGTTAATGCCGGAAGAGTTGGTTTGGTGCCTGTTGATTTCTCACTCGATTCATATAAATATATTCTGTCAACTCCGGCCTTCCCAACAGCTATGATGGTATCGGTCAAACGAGTTGTTCTGTCCGTTGTAATCAGTATGACTATGACTGTTCTCGCTGCCTATCCTTTGTCCAAGTCACGTCACAGATTCGGCGCCAGACAATTCTATGTCTGGTATCTGCTGGTCACTATGATCATCAGTGGTGGTCTGATTCCTACTTATTTGCTGATATCATCACTCAAATTGATGGATTCCATTTGGGCTCTTGTATTACCAGGTGCGGTAAATGTCTACAATATTATACTTCTGCAAAATTATATTAAGAGCTTGCCTGACGAGATACTCGAATCAGCGTTTGTCGATGGTGCAGGACACTGGAGAACCCTTGTACAGATCGTTCTGCCTCTTTGCAAGCCGGTAATGGCAACACTTGTACTATTCGTGGCAGTTGGCAACTGGAATGCCTGGTTCGACGGTCTAATTTATATGAACAGAACAGAAAACTATCCTCTGCAGTCATATCTTCAAACCATAGTTGTTGAGATTGATATGACTCTGGTTCAGTCGATCGACTCCCTAACCTTCAACTTGACGCAAAAAGGCAACAATGCCGCGCAGATATTCCTGGCCATGCTGCCGATAATCTGTGTATACCCTTTCCTGCAGCGTTATTTTACAAAAGGCATTGTTCTCGGCAGTGTTAAGGGTTGATATCGTGTTTGCGATTGATTAAGTATAAATCACAGGAGAATATGTAATGGAAATATCATCTCTTCCAATAGAGGAAAAAGCAAAAATACTAACCGGTAGCGGCGCATTACTGACAAGTGGAAATTACAGCATTAATCTGCCGGCGCTATTGTTAAGTGATGGTCCGCATGGCATCAGACGATTAATTGGACATCCATGGTTTCCACAGGAATGCAGCATACCGGGTGGAGATGTTTGTTTTCCGACACCATCTGCTCTTGGTAGCACATGGAATATTGAGCTCGTGAAGGAGGTTGGCAAGGCAATTGCCCGAGACTGTATCGAGGAGGATATCCAGGTACTCTTAGCACCAGGAGTCAATATGAAGAGAACACCTGTCTGTGGACGTAATTTTGAATACTTTTCAGAGGATCCGGTACTGTCAGGTGAGCTTGGCGCAGCCTTTATCCAGGGCGTTCAATCACTTGGTGTCAGTACTAGCCTTAAACATTTCGCTGTCAACAATCAAGAGAAGGATCGTAACAAAGTATCAGTTGAGATAGATATGCGCACACTTAGAGAAATCTACCTGCTCCCATTCGAGATTGCAGTTAAAAAAGGTCAGCCGGATAGCGTTATGTGTGCCTACAACAAACTTGGCGGTATCTGGTGCTCTGAGCATAAATGGTTACTGACGGAGCTGCTCCGTGAAGAGTGGGGCTTCGGTGGACTGGTTATATCTGACTGGTATGCAGTTCATTCACCGGCAAAAGCACTGCGTGCTGGTCTTGATCTGCAAATGCCGAAGGATAAAAATATTGTCGAGAGGATTAAGGATGGACTTGCTCGAGGAATCATCAGTGAGGCTCAGATTGATCAGTCCATTGAGAGAATTAGAAGATTCGCTCAGCAGGCTATCAAGTGCCGCGGTCTGAAACAAATTTATGATCGGGCTTCCCAGCATCGGCTGGCGGTGAATGCTGCTGCCGAATCAATCGTTCTTCTAAAAAATGATAATGATGCTCTGCCCTTGTGTTCCGGTTCTATGGAACGCATCTGTATCATTGGAAGCTTCGCGCAAGAACCGGTCATTATGGGTGGCGGAAGCTCGAAGGTCACAGTAGCTTCTGATAGTATTTCAACACCATTAGAATGTATCCGGCAGATATTACCGGCTGAGTGTCAGATTGATTATCTGCCGATTTTCAATACTCTTTTGCAGAGAACTGAAAATTATCGGAATATACGTGACGCCGCGAAACAATGTGATACGGTAATTGTTTTTATCGCTAATCCGCAGGACCTGGAAACAGAAGGAACTGACCGAGAGTGCTTGGCTTTTGCCGATGTGATGAATGAATATGCCGATCTGACTGCTGGGGAATTTAAGCGGACTATTGTAGTAATGCAGACAGGCAGCGCTAATATTCCGGGTAAATGGCGTCATAGCGCTGATGCTGTTTTGCAAATGTGGTACGCGGGTGAGGGCGGCGGTGAGGCTCTGGCAAAAATCCTGTTCGGTCAAGTTAATCCGTCAGGCAAACTCTCTGAAACTTTGTTTCTGGAAGCACCTGCTTACGCTTACGATACCGGCAATGGTAAACATGTTCGATATCAGGAAGGTTCTGATATCGGCTATCGATATTATGATAAGAATATGGAAAGTGTCTGGTTTCCCTTCGGCCATGGGCTGTCATACACGAGGTTTTCTTATGAAGGGCTTGAAATAACAAATGATAATACAAGTGAAAACACTAGTGAAAGCATGAGTTTAGATCTGCGTTTTGTGATTAAAAATAACGGAGATATTGCTGGTCAAGAGGTCTGGCAGCTCTATGTTGGACAGATTGACAGTATAGTTTACAAACCAATAAAAGAGTTGAAGGCTTTTGCTAAAGTGTTTTTGGCGCCTGGTGAAGAAAAAATAGTCGAAATAAGGCTAGGGTTCCGCGATTTTGCTCATTTCGATCAATATAGTAATGACTGGAAGATTGAGAATGGAAAGTACATGATATCAGTCGGGGCTTCGGCTGCGGATATTCGTTTAGGCTATGAGCTTGTTATAAATGATCCGCAGGCTTATACGATTCTCTGTGAGAGGGAAGCGCTGATCTTGTAACAAGGTTCTGATGATGTGATTTGGAGGATATGATATGAGTTCGAATTTGCGTCCAGCGGTTGATTTGATTGAGCTGAGCTGGCAGCTTGGGCATAGCAGCGGGCATGATGTCATGCCTGAGAAGTGGATAAAAGCGACGGTGCCAGGTGCGGCCAATCTTGATTGGGGTACAGCCGAGGGTCTGCCCGACTGGCGGCAGGAGACTAATTTTGAGGCTTACAGGTGGATGGAGGATCAGTATTGGATATACAAGTCTGTTATTCCGGATCTGAGTTCTGATTTGACTAGTGACCAGCGGGTATTCTTCACTTGCAAGGGTATTGATTATAAATATGAGATTCTGATTGGTGGCGAGCTGCGATACTCCTACGAAGGAATGTTCAGGCCATTTGAGCTCGATGTGACTGAGGATTTGGGATCAGAGCTGATGATTGCAATTCATCCTGTGCCCAAGGATGAGGGAGCGGTTCCGGGCTCGCGACAAGAGGCTAGGCAGTCATGTAAGCCTGCTGTCAGTTACGGCTGGGACTGGCATCCTCGCTTGATACCGCTTGGCATCTGGGATGATACAGGCATTGTTGTCAGATATGAGGATCGCATCATTAGTGCAGAGCTCTTTTACGATTTATCGGAGCAGTTGGATCAGGCCGAAATATGTCTCGATGTCGATCTATCAGGGGAAGGTGATCTGGAATTCACATTATACTCGCCTGATTCGGAAATTGTTCTCCAGTCAACAGGGCGGGGTAATATCGGCTGCATCAACGATCCACTGCTCTGGTGGTGCAATGGTTATGGTCAGCCTGACCTCTATAGATGGGAGCTTAGACTGCTGAAAAACGGCGATATTAGAGACTCTGTTGGTGGCAAAATTGGTTTCAGAACGATCACTCTGGAAATGAACGAGGGTGCCTGGTCTGAGCCAGTAGGCTATCCAAAATCACGCAGTAATGCACCAATCACGCTGAAGCTTAACAATGTTCCCATCTTCGCAAAAGGTACCAACTGGGTAAATCCGGCGGTTTTTCCCGGCACAATAACTAAGGAGACCTATGAGCCTCTGCTTATACTGGCTCAGGAAGCCAATATGAATTTGCTGCGAATATGGGGAGGCGGAATCGTTAATAAGGATAGCTTCTTCGAAATTTGTGATGAGCTCGGTCTTATGGTTTGGCAGGAATTTCCACTGGCCTGCAACAATTATCGAGGTAGCAAGGAGTATCTGCAAGTGCTGGAGCAAGAAGCAGAGGCAATAATTACTAAGCTTCGTAAATATACCAGCCTGGCTTTTTGGTGTGGCGGTAATGAGTTATTCAACAGCTGGTCCAAGATGACCGACCAATCGCATGCCTTGCGATTACTGAACAAGCTCTGCTATGAGCTAGATCCTAAACGTCCTTATCTTCCGACATCACCTTTGATGGGTATGGCTCATGGCTGCTATTTGTTCCGGTATCTTGATGGACGCGAAGTGTTTCAGGCAATGCCTCAGGCACACTATACCGCTTATACAGAATTTGGCGTTCCATCTCTATCCAATCTTGATTGCTGCCTGATGATCAGCGAGCAGAACAAGCTATTTCCCTTGGAGGAAAATGAGATCACTATTGCTCATCACGCGTTTAAGGCTTGGGGAGATTTCGATTCGTGGGCATGTCCGGACATGATCGAGGATTACTTCGGTAAACCGTCTAATCTACAACAGATGATTGAATGGAGTCAGTGGCTTCAGAGTGAAGGTTATAAATGCATATATGAAGAAGCCCGCCGGCAGAAACCCTATTGCTCGATGGCCCTTAACTGGTGCTATAACGAGCCTTGGCCAACTCTGGCTAACAACTCACTGATTAACTACCCAGTTGCCCCTAAGCCTGCCTATTATGCCGTAGCTGTGAGCTGCCGCAATCAATTGATCAGTGCCAGAATTCCCAAATTCGCCTGGCGTTCTGGAGAAACTTTTGCCGTAGATCTATGGCTGCTGAACGATGGTAATGATGCGGCTGAGGCAGGGCAGGCCGATGTCTGGCTGGAATTTGCCGGCAGCAGGCATTTTGTTATGAATTGGCAATACAAGGCAGTCCCGGCCAACATGAATCTGGAGGGTCCTACTGTACGCTTCAAATTGCCAGAAACAATTGAAAATAAAGAGAAGGATAAATTGATCCCGCTTAATGCGGCGATTATTGAATCAGATATAGGCAGTACTCGTGAGATGAAACTGATCATTGAATGCGGCGAGCTGTCAAGCGAGTATCGACTTTTATTGAGGTAAGGAAAATGATTGAGAGAAAAAATAAACGAATAGCTAGAATTGGAATTTTCGCAGTTGTTCATGATACATACTATTCACAGTTTGATGGCTTACAGGAAAAACTTGAAGGTTTCCATCAGGATTTGGTGAGGAGCCTCGAGCAACATGATATCACGTTGATTGACTATGGCTTTGCCAGCGGTCAACAGAATGCTGCGGCCATAGCTGCACAAATGCGAAGAGATGACCTGGATCTAATTTTCTGCAATATGGCTACATACGCGACCTCGGCGACTTTTGCCCCTGTGGTATTGGGTGCGGAACAGCCGATCATACTGCTCGCGCTACAGCCAAGAGCCGCAATGGACTACAGCCAGGCTAGTACCAGAATGCAATTGGAGAACGACAATATATGCTCTGTACCCGAGTTTACCGGGGTTGCTATTAGACTTGGAAGACCTGTCGCGGATGTTGTTATTGGGACACTCTACGATGATCAGGAAGCGGCTAAAGAAATCGGCCGGTGGTGCGATATAGCAAAAGTACTGCATGGTCTGCGACAGGCGCGTATTGGGTTGATGGGGCATGTAATGGAAGCTATGTATGATATGCATACTGATCCAACAGCAGTCTCCGCTACCTTCGGAGTGCATGTTTCGCTGCTTGAAATCGAGGATCTAATGTCTGAGTTTGAAGCTGTTGCTCCTGAATTGATAAACGAAAAAAGAAAGCTAATACTAAAGGAGTTCGAGACGCCCGAGCCCCAAACTGATCCACTAACAGCGAAGCTGACCGATGAACACTTGCAGCAAGCCGCAATTGGAGCTGCCGCATTGGAAGCCTTAGTCGAGAGACATGAACTGTCAGGACTTGCTTATTATTATGAGGGTCGAGCCGACAGTGCACAGCGCCAGGTTATGAGTTCTTTGATTGCCGGCAATACTATCCTCAATGCGCAAGGTGTACCTATGTGCGGCGAATTTGATCTCAAGACTTGTATAGCGATGCTGATAATGGACCGACTCGATATTGGCGGCAGCTTCGCAGAATTCCATCCGTTTGATTTTCAGGAGGATTTTATACTTGTCGGACATGATGGACCGCATCATATGACAATTGCGGATAGCAAACCAATTTTGCGCAGCTTGAAAAAATATCATGGCAAGCCAGGTAGCGGTGCCTCTGTCGAATTTAAACTTCGCGAAGGGCCGATAACAATGCTCGGTATAACGCAAACCGCCACAGGGAATTTCAAGTTTGTTATTGGAGAAGGTATCAGTAAAAAGGGTCCGATTCCACCGACCGGTAATACTAACACCAGAGCTTATTTCGCACCGACAACAAAAGAGTTCGTCAAAGCATGGGTCATGGAAGGGCCGACGCATCATTATGCGTTGGGCATAGGTCATCACGCTGCTACGATCAAGAAAATTGCTGATATTCTTGGTATAGAAGCTGTAATTGTACGAGGAAAATGAACATGAAGGAATTGCTGAAAAATTTTACGCTTGAAGTCTCTCTAAAACCGTTTTATAGCCTTGATCAAGAATGTTTCGAAACTGTAGCACGACAGATATTCACACACTGGCGTGATTCTATAGATCTTGCCGAGACAGTATCTATCTTGTTTTGGTCCTCTGATGGCTCCGAAATCCTTGACTATCAAGGTGATATGGATGCTATATTCGAATGGGCTAAATATATTGGTGGCGCTAACCCACGTATGGGTTGGGATCAGGTAAATGATCCAAAAAGAATTAACCTGCACGCGACTTATTATGACTATCGTGATAATCCGTCGGAATATACATATGCTGACTTAAGAAGACTGCTCAAGACTGTAAGAGATATTGGCAGAGAAATAACTGGTAAACCAATTAAGCTGGGTGCAACCTTCGATCCCGGTCCTGAATTTGCTAAATCAAGCTTCAAATATGAACGGCATAACGAAATATGTTTTGGCGAATCTATGGGTAAAAGCAGTATGGTCTGTTGCTACGCCTTGCTAAATGCTGATGAAGTAAAATATGCAGGCTTTCCAAATGGCATCCCTCAGGATACTCATTTTGGCACATTTCTCGGGAGGCAATCACAATGCTTCATGCGAGATCTTGGATTCGACTATCTTTGGCTATCAAATGGCTTCGGGTTTGGCACTGAAACATGGGGCCTCACCGGTGCGATATTTAATAAGCTAAAATTCAATAATGAGAAGATTCCCGAAGTTCAGCTGAAAATTCTCCAGTTCTGGCAACTGTTTCGCCAGGAATGTGATTACCCTGTTGAAACTCGTGGAACCAATCAATCGTTGGGTATAGACTATGGCACTGATGCTGTCAACCATAAGGGTATTTATGAGGGTGGGTTCGACATCGCACCGCCCTGCAACTCGCCATGGGCCGCAATAAATGGTGACTTCGGCATGGAGCTCGTTGGCCATTTATCGCGAATAGCTAAGCTGCCTGAGGGAAAAGGCTACCCCTTCCGATTTTATGTGCATGATCCTTGGTGGGTCAATAGCCCCTGGATAGACAGATATGAGAGACAGCCTCACGATATCTATCTACCATTGTCGATCACGAGGTTCGATGAAACAGGCACATCACAGATGCCGTCGCAGATCAATCTTCTTACGATTGATAACTCATTTGGACAAATGCCGCAGGATTGTCCAATAGAAATACAACCTCATATCAACAAAGCACTAAACAGATTCCCTGATAATCTGCCACCAGTACTCTGGGTCTATCCCTTTGACGAGTATTCAACAAGCGGGAACGGAGAGAAAACATTCTTCGAGGATATGTTTATGCGTAGTGCCGTTAATCAAGGATTCCCTATCGGTGGGGTTATATCAACAGACAATTTCGCTAAGTATGTTACATCGCAAATTGATTCTAGTTCTATGAAGAAAACTAACGAAATTACTAGTCTTAACATACTACCAGGAAGCGTAATAGTAACACCAATGCCACTTGAAAACTCTATTATGGCAGAGCTTCTGCCAAGATTTATTAGTGAAGGAGGTCAGGTTATACTCTATGGATCACTTCAAGACAGTGATTGTAAACTTCTAGCATATCTTGGTATAAAAAGAACTGAACCGCTTTCCGGTCTACTCGAACTCGAAGTGGCCAATTTACCAGATAAACTTGCTCCCCACATGGTTCCTGATCAAATTGAAATTGAACCTGTCCTGTCACATGGAGGAGCAGAAGCGATTCTTTCTGATTATAGTTTGACACAAAACAAAGTATTAGCAATGGTTATACACGATGGCAAAAGGCGAATTTTTGCAACAGCGCCTAAACCTGTTAGTGAAGATGGCTCTAGAGCAAAAGGTCGTGTCGTTTGGGTACGGGGATCAAACAGTGGATATTTCACAGAGCACAGTGCCGGTTTGGAGCCATACGCAGTTGATCGCTCATTCCAGAGTAGTAGCTTGCTTCGATATGCTCTAGCTGAATTCGGTATAAATATTAGATATCACTATCAAGACGCTGACAGTAAAACACCGGTTGTAAATATTCACAGGAATAAAAATGCGTTTGTCTTCACAGGCTATTGTCCTGATACAACTGTTTCGATTAGTTTAAACACACCGATAGGCGCTCCCTTGATGATAGGTCATGAAGGAAAACTGAGGTCAGTTAAAAATGATGGTAGCCAAGCACAGATAGAATATAATTTCAGCCGGGCATGGCAATTCGAAAGCAGAGTTTTCATTAGCGGCCAAGCCGCAGGCATTGTATCGTGTCGAGAGATGGCGCCGGTCAGCTATTTTATGCATCGACGTATAAGAATTGATGGTTTAAAAAGTGCGAACCTTATTATATTGCCTGAAACTGAATTTGTCGGACGAACTGAAGTATTAGTTAATCCTCAAGGTCCAATAGTGGTTGGTGAGCTTCACGAAACTGAAGAGATTACAACACCGTATGGCCCTGCGATTATCATAAACAATGTCAGTGGAACGGTTGTAATAAGCAATATGGTAAATGAACTGCCATGAGAAGACAGGATTTTAGTGTTGCAAACAAGTTTAAATAATTAGTAGATGTTTTAGTCGCCTCATGGTGCAAAACGCAATCAAATAGTGTTAGCCATTTATGAGTTTAAGCATGCCTGACAAGTAGCACCATTGTATTTCTTAACATATGGTGTGTGGCTGCTATCTGTCGCTGACTGAGCCAGATGTACACGGCTCGGACGATATCAAGGTTGTTTGACATTTTTCAGTCCTCCTAAGATAAATTTTGCTTGTGCAGTAATTTCATCTTATAAGAAGACTGACATTTGTGGCTCTGCATCTGCGCTTTAGAAATGTCTAAATAAATTGGGTTAGTCAGATAATGGCACTAAAACTGCGTGCGAATGGCTCTGTTTCAACGTGTTTTATGGTAAAAATAATACATACACATGAAACAGGAACGATTCTAATAGCTGTCAAAAAGTATTCAAAGAGACATTTAATTGACAAACCACAATATGATGGAATTTAGAAATCATATAGTTAGAACAGGTAAATTACACAGATAATTAAATTATTCAGAGTATACTTTATAAAAGTACTCTGAGGCTCTGATCTTCTTAAAACCATCAGCTTTAATTACAGACTCTATTCTTTTTAAGATAGCACCATCCGTGTCAATTGTATTAATCCACTCGTCTTGATTGTTTGGTTCTTGCGGTTTTGGACACGTAACAGCAGCATGCAAATAAACATTGAAACAGTGCTTGCATATAGCTTCAAAATTGGACAGCAAATATTTGGCTAAACCTTGTCCTCTATGTTTAGGGTTAACGTATAACCTACTAATATAGACAGAAAATAGAGGGAGATAAAGTTTGTCTCCTAAGTACTCCTTTTCATATGAACTTCTTGATACAAGATAGCTGATTCCCATATTTGTATCAGAGTCTATCATGTCAGAAACTTCAATTAAGCTCTCACCATTATTCATAATAGCTGTCTCATCGAAAAAAGTGCCATCGAATGTAAGCATACATTCTTCTGTGTATTCGTCTAACAACTCAATATGTCCGTAGAAACAGTAGCGCTCTTCCTCAATATATGGGTCTCGGCTAAAATTAGTTTCTTCAATAACATCTTGGACATAAGTACGATTTCGCGATGTTCCAGCCTTTATAATCATATACACCTCGTCAATCTGATAACAAGAATTCATCGACAATAAAATCTATAATCTTAATCCATGGAGACAGAATAAATATATTACTCTATTACCTAGTATACTACTAGTAATCAAAAAATGTTCATCCGCAACTACATAATTGTGTGGTGAAGTTGTTTGTTTTGAGTTCTTGTGTTGTCATATGAATTGATGTACTGCTTGAAAATATATAAATTTCCTGGTTCTGTCGAGATTATAGTAGTGTTTCATATCAGTTGGGCGTTCCATCCCAGGACCTGTAATGATTAGTGTTTCTGAATCAGTCAAATCCCATAATATAAGTGGAGGGCAATACTTCTTCTGATCTAGATGGTTTTTGCAAGTGGATGGTCTAACAATTTCTGCATGATTTAGGTAGTTCCGTCAGACCGATTAGCTTACTACTAGGGGATACACAAAAATTATTATGCAACCAATGAATCGTTTTACCACTACATTTAAGCATACAGGCATTTTCTCATAGACTTTATATCTCATTAACTCATCTAGCCACAAAAGGGTGGTGTTTATTTACCGCTACCAAGGAGGAGTACGTCTGCTCCTTTTATAGATTAGTCTAGCATCTCCTCAAGTTCTTCTATAGTTTTAACAATCACTTTACCCTGCTTGATTTGAGCTCTGCTTTCGTTGAGCTTGTTGATATATGCTGCATTATTTGCTTTCTGTTCTCTTAGGCGACGATAAATAGTAGATGCTGAAACACCTGTTATATTTTCGATTTCTTTTAGCGACATAGAGTTAGTATTGTACAGTTTTAATGCCTTTGCTACTTTACCTTTCGGCAGAGGTTTTCTGCCGCCTTTCTTACCCCTTGTCATAGCATCGGCCAAACCTTCTTTCGTCCGCTCTATTATCAATTCTCTTTCAAACTGGGCGAAGGATTGAACTATAGTTAACATAAGCTCGCCTTGTGCAGTCGAGGTGTCGAAATTATCCTTGCTACTTACAAGTACAACCCCCATGCCATCTAGCATCTCAATAATATCTATCAGATCCTTAGTTGATCTAGCGAGTCGTGAAAAGCTCTCAACTAAAACAGTGTCGCCTTCTCTAAGTCTTTCCATGAGCCGATTAAATTGCGGGCGATTAGCTTTTACACCGGAAATTTTCTCAACATAAATATTCTGATACTCTACACCTTGGTCACGTAGCCAATCAATTTGCCGATCAAGATTTTGTTCTTTGGTCGACATCCTAGCATAACCAAACTTCATAACGTACACACCCCGAATCACATTAAGCAATCATTTGCTATTATCGTTCACTTGTGTAACAATTGTATCATAAACGGTGGTTTGTGACATGGTTGTTAATAAAGCTCTACATTGCAAAACTACTATAAAGTGAATATTACGGTTAATCAGAGCCGCTGTTCCGGCGGTGACGGAGCCGCCGCCGGCTTCATGTCAACCGGACTGATGGCTCATTTCGGGGCAGATTATTCATATAAAGTTTGGGCAGACACAAAACTTGTACCAGTCAGACAACTCAGCTAAAATAAAAATTGGGTGGCTAAATATGACTCCAAAACGTTATAGCAATCCAGTGTTAGAAGAACTATATAAATCAGCGTGCGAAAAATTTGGAGAAGAAGAGTTTCGGACAGTATGCGATCGAGCTCGAAAAAAGCTAGATGAGCAAACCTGTGATGAACACAAAGAATCTATTGAGGATTATTTTGAGAATTCGGAAACCGTAAACCATGATATTGGCGAAGTCGATTGGGAATTGCCAGTCGAAAAAGAAGAGTGATAGTGATTTGCTTAGAGTGGTAGTGATTTGTTTATTTTAATCTAGATTAATATATGTTGAAAGCCTGCTGTTCACAACATACTCAAGTCATCTTCTTCGATTTTAGTTAATCGCAACTTAATTTTGTCGCTTTCGCAGTCTTGCTTCTTGTATTCTATAAATTCATTCATGCATTCAAGCAGATTTTGGAAAAGTTCGGAAAATAAAACATCATCTTCGATTTTCGTATCCCTGGGGGAATTATGACATGCCAAAATAATTTGAACCTGGCTATTTATGAGACGCATACCAGGGAGCGACAACCATTTGAACTTGACCTCTTATTAGTCGCATATCAAGTAGCGACAATTATTTAATGGGTGCTACAGCTAAAGTTTAATATGAGGACTCATAAAAGTCAAACACCAGTGAGGTCTGTTTTTATATCACACCCCCAGTGATGTATTTGCGTGGACATTTTCTCTGCACTTTTAGTGGAGCACCATGAAAAATGGTTGACCGGCAAGAAGTATTTCATAATGGATCGCTGCTTTGATGAGAGAGAAACAGCGAGAAAAGAAGCGTTAGCAGAACGAGCAGCACACCTGCATGTTGTCACCTAATTCATGCAGATACCGGAAGGCAATTTACACCAACTTTTTGGACTTGACTTCTGGTTGAGACACATGCTATTCACAAAAACATAATGGTTAAAAACATTTAAATGATGACTCCAGGAAACAATGCTTATATCAATATATAAGCATCAGTTGAATCAACATCTTATACATTAACCTGTGGGGTTAGACATAGTAATTGATACTGTGATTTGATATTAGATAGAAAAGCTTTATAGCTATAACACTGCTTCATATAGTGTATGGTATAATAATTTGTAATTATATGGTCTATGCTTTGACAGACGGAGATTTATAAATGAAGATTATATTTTTACATTTGAGTGACTTTCATTTCAGTGGAGCATATTCGGTTAATTCATTTCAAACCGGTAAAATCGTAGATTCTCTTAAGCAGTTATTTCCGTTTGATAGAGTATGCATAATTCTATCAGGCGACTTGACTCAAACCGGAGAAAGAGAACAATTCGCAGGAGTTCAAAGATTGGTTGGTCATCTTATTTCTAATGTCAAAGATAGAACCGGTTATCAAGGGCGTATAGATGTTTTATGTGTACCAGGTAACCATGATATTAATCATAATGGCAATCCATTAACAAGCAGAAAACTGCAGAGTATCAGAAAGGCAAAATCATACGATAAACTCATTGATAAAGAGTTAATAAAACTGGATGGATTCTATGAGTTTTCTGCTAAAAATAGGTGCTTTGTTAATGGAAAAGTGTATTGTCAAAATATCATCAGGTTACGTGACTTTGAAATCGAGGTAAATTTATTAAATAGTGCTATATTTTCGATTCTTGATGAAGACAAGGGACTGCATTATATTCCGCAACAATGTATTAATAATCTATGTAAGCCAACAGGCGCTGATTTTGTAATAACGATAATGCATCACGCTCCTGAGTGGTACAATGATAGCCAAAAAGTATTGCTAGAAAATGCGATATTTAAAAAGAGCTCAATAGTATTTATCGGTCATGAGCATTATTCTGGAACTAAGACAATTTCCAGCGATCGTCATATTCCTACCTTTATTCAAGCAGGCGGATGTTTATGTCAAAATGATGATTGGACTAAAAGTGAGTTTCATTCGGGGATCCTTGATACAAAGAAAATGGAATACACACTTTATAACATGAAATGGAATATTAAGGAACAGCAATACGAGAATATTGATAAAAATGTAAAGATGTTAGCACTGAAGCCGTCTGCTGAAAGAAAAATAACTGTTCAACATTCATTTATCGAAAAATTAGTAGAGGATGAAAAACACGATATATCGGACGATTTTCGCGACTATTATACATTCCCACGTATTCAAGCTGAAGATCAAAAAGGTGCTTTTGGTAAAGAGATTCTTGATGAAGACTCCTTAGTGACGGAAGTTCGATCAAGTAAAAGAATGAGTATCGTTGGTGGATACAATTCAGGGAAAACCTCCTTATTGAAATATTTGTTCTTGAAATTGACCGAAGACTATTGTGTTATATTTTGTGATGTATCTTATATTAGTGGAAAAGATGCTAAGAGAACTATTAAGTTTTGTTTCGAAGAAATATATGGTGATAATCCGTCAGATTATGAAAGATTTTCACAATTGTCAAAAGATAATCGAATGTTGCTTATTGACAACGTTGATCAGATTTCTCCTGAATGTCTGGATCAGTTTATAAGTGAAGTTGAAGATGTTTTTGAATATGTAATCTTTACTTCGATTCAAGTAATAGATTTTGATCTAGTAAAAAGAATAAAAAGTCTCCTTAAAGCTTCGGACTATGTAGGAAGATATAAACTAACTTCTTTCTACACTGATAAACGCGATGAATTAATATATAAAATAGTCGAAATAAAGATTGATGATAAAAATGCAGCAAGTAGAACTGCAAAACTATTATCAGATGCAATTAAAACTCAGCGCAATTTTGTGAGCCTGGATCCGGACTTTATAATTAAATATGTTGAGTATTTTTGTAATAATATCGGAGAAGCATCTTATAATGATAGTAGTATTTTTAGCAAAGTGTTTGAGAGTAGCCTAGTAACGGCTATTGCCAAGTATCAAACAAATAGGTTATCCGTCGATAAAACATTTATGATATTGTCAAAAATTGCACATTACATTCATTTTAACAAAGCATATCCGATACCACATTTACGTGTGTGTGAAATAATAAGTGAATATAACAATGAGTATGGTACAAACGTAAGTATACCTGATGTTATAGAAATTATTCTAAATTCAAAAATATTAGTCCGTACAGACGATCATTCTGGATATCGTTTTTCGAATAAAAATTATTTAGCTTTTTTTGTAGCAAGAGAAGTAAATAACCGTTACCATACAACTGGTGACGATTCAGATCTTACTAAGCTTCTACAATGCGCTTGTTTTGGTATAAATTCGGACATATTACTTTTCATATCATTCATAACAGATAATATTAAGATTCTTAGACATATTATTCATATGGTGAATAAATTTACTTCAGAATGGAGTGAATTTCGCTTTGATAATGAAATGCCACAATTTCTGCTTCATGATAAAGTTCATAAATTAGAACCTCTTTCAGAAGAGACAAAAAGAGCTGACAAGGCCGCTGAGATAGAAGCAGAGAAAAGACAAGAGACTGATATGAAAGCGGTTGATATATATGATTATTCTGATGATTCAATTGAAGAGTTTGCAAACCAGATCATTCGAGCTTGTAAATTACTTTCAGTAGTCGCTAAATGCTTACCGAGTTTTGAACACTTAATGCTTAGGAGTGATAAAGAGGCATTTGTTGAAATATTATATCAGCTTCCCAATAAGATATTTTCCCAGTGGGCTAAAGAGGTTGATAAAGATGCTGGTGAAATAATTAAGTTTTTTAGAGATCAAGCACAGGATCAATTTATCAGACAGAAAAATGTGACTGACGATGACATATTAGCCGCTCTTCAATGGGTTTCTATGTCCTTGTTTCTCGAATTGTATAATCTTGTTGTTAGCAGTTCAGTTAAAGAAAACACATTCGAATATCTTGATAGTTACAATCATCATCTGTCAGAGACATATTCATTAGAGCATCTTATGATGATCGAGAGAAAAGGATTAGGTACCGATTTTGCAGATACGGCGATGCAGTTATCAAAAACAAAAAAAGGAAACACGTTCGCAACCATGCTGGCACGAATTGTTCAACATGCACTTGTTTATATGGATAACCTAGGCTACAAGCAACAGCAAAGACTTAAAACAGAGTATTTTCCTGCTAAAGAAGAACAGAAGAAGTTACTAGCTCAAAGAGGGGCACATTTGAGTCAGAAAAGCGAGTAATTTCTATAAAAGTTAAGTGCACACTCATAGACTGACATTCTATGAACAAGTTGCTTAGGCTGAAATATAGCGTCGAGCTACCGGCCTTGCCTGTCCAAAAACAGCCGAATATAATGACAACAGGAAACTACAGAAAAAGGAAAAGAAGACCACTGGTTTACTATCTCCAATGGAACTGTTGTAAGCGTCTGATAAATGATGTATTTACACAGAAACGAAGAAGTGAGATTCTCTATAACTGAAGACAAAGCGAAGTCTTTGTGAGTCTTGAGAATGGCTTTCTCTATCTGCGGCGGGCGGCTCTACAGTCGTACGCTAATTGCTTTAAGCCTCCGCGCAGGTGGCTCTGATTCGCCGCGTTTCGCAACTGTAATGCCATAATATGATTTCTTATTGTTATACTACAATACATTCATTCAAAAATTGTTTCATAATCGTGTGATACAGTTATTCTGTTTTTCTTCATTGCATTGTCATATGATTTGTGGTACTGCTTAAGTATATTTGCATTTCCCGATGCTGACTTCCCGTCAGATAATTCGTAACGAAGGGTTATGGGTTGATCACGACCTGATTCATTGCGTATCTTAGTTGTAACTTTTTCAAGCGGTTCAGTTGCAGAGATGCTTAGTCTAGCATCTAAATAAATAGGGGCATCGCTCTTTCTGTTACCTGACTTGTTCGAGACAGTATTAATCAAAATCTTTTGATTGCCTGGAGAAACAAAAAATCTTTTTCCCTCGGTGCTGTCGATGCTGATTAAGTTCTCATAATGATACGTGTCGGATATAAGTGGACGATTATCCAATTTTCTTTTAATCCGAATAAGCCTGTCGGGATTAGAGTAGTAGTGTCTCATATCAGTTGGGTCATCTATGTCGTGGCCTATAACATATTGTATTTCTGAATCAGACAAATCTAATAAGTGTAAATGGGTAGCAAAATTTCTTCTAAGAAGATAGGAAGTTGGCTCTTTTTCTATGATATCCGTATCTTTACTTATTTCGGAGTCTATGAGTCCGAGTATAGATGAACTCACATTTGCCTCCCTAAGAATCTTCTTTCCCATAATTGTTAGGTCATTAGCGGTACACCTAACTCTATAATTATCTCTAGTGCAGACTATAGGTAATTGCGCTATTTCATCATCAGATGCTCTATTTCCAATTTCGCCTTGTATGAAGCGTTTTCTATCACTGATGAAATTATGGAGCTTATTTGTAATTGGTATCAAACGGTCGGCATTCTTAGTTTTACCACTTGCTTTGGTTTCATTTGTATTCTTTCCTGTAGACTTAAAAACTCTAATACAATAGTTGTGAGGGTAGTCAGGTATTTCAATTATGTCTTCAAAGTTAATTGCACAAGCTTCCGAATTTCTGAGCCCGCATGCAAACATAAGCAGTACTCCCATAAGTTCTCCTGCTTGCATAACATTTGTGTAGCATCTCTCATAGACATGAAGTTCTTCTTTGATTGTTAGTGATTTCCTTATTTTTCCAGCCTTTGTTTCAGTTTCTTCTTTTTTCTTGCTTGGTAAATAAAGCGCTGTTCCCCATAATGGATTTTCAATACAATGTCCGTTTAATTTAGCATTATCATAAAGAAGTGATATCAAATAGAACAGATGATTTATAGTTGTTGGTTGGTACCTTTTCTTATTAACCCCAGATCCGTAGCCAGCTTTTTCAATGCTTCTGATTACGGCTGCAATTTCTTCATAAGAGAAGCTGTTTAGAGGTTTATAACTAAGTGGTATTGCCAGGTGATTATAAAAATCATTCTCGTAAGCTGTGAATGTGTCTTGTGCCCAGTTTCTTTTTTTGCCGATTTCCGGGAAATATTTAATAAAAAAACCTAGAAGAGTTAATTTGCCATCAATAATTTCATTGAGTCGCATTCCTTCATAACTTCTTTTTTCAAGGCGTTTAAACTTTGTGTTATTTAACTCGGTCATAAGCATAACCTCACTTAAGATTGTTTCTCTAACATAATTACTGTTCCTGAGATACCAAATTCGCTCTCTATCTCAACTGAAAGTTGGTTATCCTTAGCTCCATCCAATTCTATTATCATATCAATGCTTGGAACATTACTGCTTACAGCATTGGATGTGATTATGATTTCATCATTGAGTACACATGTAAATGCTTGCCTTTTTTCGTACTTATCAACGAATAAATCATTCACCCATCTGTCCATTTTCTTTATCATGTTGAGAATTGATAAGTCGTGAGAATAATCACAGTAATGTTTTGAAAAAGTATCAGGAGCTTGAGTGCCTAATATATAGCATAGTTCACCAGTTTTAAGACCACATGTTTCAAATGCACGGTAACGGAAGTTTGATCTAAGCAAATCACCATAATATTTATTCAGGTCAGTTGCCTTGCTTTTACTTCCTTCTATAGGAACATTCACATTTTGGGCTTTGTTTGATGTCGCTGAACTGTATGCAGACGAAGTCATCTTCTGTAATTTTCTATAAGGTAGGGGAATGGTATGCTTTGATAATGATGTAGAACTTCCTTTTCTAGGAGTAGGCGTGAAGTCACAAAACATTGGTAGATTATCAACAACTTTCCTTGAACCAAATTTATCTATTAATAAATTGTATCTGTTTTTCAGGATTTTACTCAGCTCAGTTGGTATCGGAACTCTTCTATAGTGGTCTGAAACACTTAGAGTTTCCATATTGTTCTTATGGTTATGTCTTTTTGTTATATTCAAAAAGTAGAAGTCTAAATATAAAATACTCTCGAAATCAGACCATTTGAGAGCGCAAATTTCATCAACCCCAAGACCTGTGAATAGTCTAATCATGACTGCAGCATATGACCACTTATTTTTTTGAGA
Organism: Ercella succinigenes; assembly: GCF_900002895.1. Taxonomy (NCBI): domain Bacteria; kingdom Bacillati; phylum Bacillota; class Clostridia; order Eubacteriales; family Oscillospiraceae; genus Ercella; species Ercella succinigenes. Next base: position 54,398 of record NZ_CDHP01000021.1, read on the forward strand.
TATTTTTTCATTAATCCAGCGGTAAACGATTTTTTCTTCTTTATCAGATAGTACCTTTCTTGTTAACGCATCCCTAACTTCTTGAGTTTTATCTCTTTTTCTAATGTTCAATATAAACTCTTTAATTGGTATTTCTTCGACCAGTTTCTCGTTCTGGGCTAAAAGAAAAACATCATAAAGTTTAAACCATAGCTTAATTTCATCTTCATAAGATAAATTGTTCTGTGTAGATAATTCAGACATTGCAGTTTTGTATTCATCCAGTTTATCGCAAAGCATACAGTTATGTATCAGGTTAACGTTTTTGCTGTAGTGTAACTGTTTTGTTATGGTGTCACTGTAGTTTATTCTTTTAACTATCAATTCTTCATAGCAATAGTAAAATGTTCTAAAAGATATGTCCCTGTAGGCATTGTCCAATATTGCATTCTTTACTAAAGAAATAGTTGCGTTTCTCAATCTCTTATTATATGGGGCTTTTTCTCTTATTTTCAGTTCTAGTTCTTCGATAGAATTCGCTCTTAAAAATGTTTTGCTACCCTTAACTTGTTTGCCTCGTGCCAATTTGTTCCGCTTTAGCTGTTCAAATGTTGGGCGCTCACATACATAGACTTCGGCTCGATACGTGGATTCGGTCTTTATGTAAGTTATAGAATAGTAGAAACTAATCTCTTTAGAGAAGATAAATTCGGAAGGTAGCTTTCTTTTCACGGGATTGCTTTTTTCGGCATCGTGTAAGGTCTTCATATACGATCTAATACTCATGAGCTTTAATCTGCTAACATAACTTCGATCAGCCGTAAATGTACTATCTATTAAAATTCTTGGGTAATCATAGCCATTGATCGAAGAATTTTCAAAGGAAGAACTGGATAGATTGATCTGCGTGTTCACCTTAGTAAGTTTCGCAATATCAATAATTACCTTTTTTGCTCTTTTTGATTTTGCAATACTAAATGGGAGTACTGTAATCTTCTCATAAGTGAAACCACTATCAAATATTGCATCTCTGTAATTCTTTAAGAATAAGTCATCTGGCCCAACTACTAGTAGATGTGCTTTGGGGTTTAGTAGTTCGAGTGCTTTTCTAATCATTGAATTGCAAGAGTCTAGGCCGATGTCTCTCTCAAAGAAAACTATATAATCAAATTTTCCAGAAATTGCGTTCAACGACTGAAAATCATAGAATGACTGTGTGATATCCGAATTTTCTCGCAGACAATCTGCCTCAAGTTTATCGGTGACAATGTAAACTGTATTTCTATAAATTGATCTTACGTCCTTTATACTAAGCCGTATAAATTCCCAGCTTGGATTAATAATGAGCGTATCTATTCCGTTTTTGAGGTTAAATGTATTTATTGTTTCATTGTAAACTAAACTATTCTCAAACATGTAATCATGCGAATTATCATCGTATCTGCGCAGGAAGTCTATAGCATTAGCACTTTTACTTTGCAGTAATGAAAGAGCTTGCCCCCAATTTGTTGTATTTTTTGTACTTAACTTTGAGGTTGGCAGATTTTTCCCATCTCGCAAATCGCAGTATAGTGTCAGTGCAGCGTTTTTGCTTACGTTCTGTTCTTTTAGAATATTTACTGCTCTGGTCATATTTCGATTCTCAGGCAGATTTTCTCGTGCTAAGCAAATATCTTTAAGTGCATTAACGATAGCTTCATAATCACTTGAATTGTAGTGATCTATATGTAGCGCCCCAGAGAGATACAAGTAAGTGTCATAAGGATTGCAGTCATCTTGAGAGGTTTCTATTATAAAAAGATGCAGTAATTTCATTTGGGTAGTGTTCCCAGTAATGGTTTCTAATATGAGTAATGAGCTCGGTCTATCGGGAGAATTTGTAAGCGTAAGTATGTCAGATTGATTGGTGTTACATAGCGGATAAATCAGTTCATATAGCAGATCAAAATAATCTTGTGCTGATTGGTTAGGCAATAAACATTTTCGCGCATGATCAATGATATGTTGGAACTCAACAGGAAGTTTGGGATTGTTTATTAGACCATCGGTTGGTTTATCAAAAAGCAAGTTTAAATCTGTGCTTTTGACGATGAATAACCAAATAAGAATTAATAATGTTTTCCCGTGTGAATTGAGTTTGTAGGTCAAAAAATCACAGGAGATTGATTTCCTTAATAGTATTAGAGTTGGATTAAGCAATAATATGCTTGCATGTTTGTTTGTACAATACCACTGAATAAGTCGAAGAATTTCAGCCTTGGTTAACCATCCGTTACGTTCAGTAACTTTCATCAAGTTGATAATTTGACTGCGTATGCGATAGTCTAGAAAATTGCTATTTGTCGAAATTAGTTCAAATTTGTAAAGGAAAACAAGACTCTCAATATCATTATGACTTGACAGTGGTACACAAGTAGATTTTAGATTTGTTAAACCAATTTCCTGTAATATTATCTTTATGTCTACAACTTTTCTATCACTACCAAAAGCAAGATAGTACAATTTGTTAAATAGAAATTTCCGTGTGTTAGAACTACTGATGTGATCTGGGAAGAAACCTAATCGGCTTTCTATGATGCTTCTCCACCACATTTTTCCCGAAAAGTCGGATAGGAATCGAAAAAAGCGCTCTAAAAAGCGCTTTTTTTGTGTCTTTCAGAGTATAAAAAAACAATAAAGGTGCAAAAAAAGTGAACATGTCAGATATTCAGCTCTTAATTTGTTCTACTATACACATTCGTTTTTGGAGTACTGCATTATCACTGCGAATGCGAAGCTGAACCTTCTTTTTGGGTAGATTTTTTCTATCTAGTGTATGGTTGAACGGGCTTACTGGCAGATCATGTGGTATATGTTGAAGTTGGAATTGGACATGTAACAATGCCATCATCGTTTTTAACAAAACAGCTAAGCTCGGTTTGACTTTGTACTTCTGCTGTTATGCCACTGTCCTTATAGCAAGCAGGCAGAACGCCTGTTTTTAGGCAAGTCTGTATATCTTCAGGTTTGGTAGATAGACGCTGTTCTTCGGTAATTTCGGCCTCTTCATGGTGTTAGTATATAAGTATGGACAGGTAAAGTCGAACAAGTTATATTAACAAAAAAGCAAGAAGGAGAAAGTTCGACATGGCCAAATCCCAGAAGAAATACCCCGCTGATTTCAAGCAGCAGCTGGTTGATTTGTACACCAGTGGTAATTATACGTATCCTCAGTTAGAACGTGAATATGGCGTAGCAAGATCCTCCATCTCGAATTGGGTGAAGAATGCCTCCCCAATTACAACAACAG
>NZ_CDHP01000022.1:0-8300 GCF_900002895.1 Ercella succinigenes
TCAATTGTTCGCTGGCCTGTCCTCGCAGCACCGCATCAAATACTTTTTCCAGTAATTTCGCCACCCCGTTCTCCCGATTTCCAAGCATAAGGTCTTTAAGAATTTCGTCTTCCAGTGTAAGATGTACTTGAGCCATGATCTCATTCCTTTCAGTTGTTAGTTTCGCAAAACCTATTATACCGAAAGCGAGCTCGTGGCTCTTTTTTATTTCTCAATTTACACCAAGTATACGGACTTTATCTTATGACAATCATTATTGGCAAGAGTTTTTGCATAAATAATTTCATAATACTTAACAGCTTGTAAAATACATGCGTGTGCATGTTCATTTACACTAAAAGCAGCAAGTTCTGAAGAAATATTTTCATAACCCTTCTTGCATTGCCAGTGGTTTAAAAACAATATATGGATTCTCAAGATAATTGTAGGCATCTTCATATCTCTCATCTTCAATAGCCTTGTTTCCTAATTTTGCATTAAGCACTAATATAGCAATCTGGTCATTTTCTTCAGAATCTGAGCAAGCCTCTTCAAAACTTTCCCGTTCCATTTCAATAAGCTTTAACACGGAATTATACTTATCTTCATCTCCCGTTTCTTTTGCTGCCTCAGCAACATATAACAGTACTGAGATTTTCTTCATGCAGCTTGTTTTAACAGGAATATACGATTCCTGTTCCGCAAACATGTAATTTTTATAAGCTTTTAATCCCCATTTTATAGTCTGATCATTAGAATCATCTTCCGAAAGACTCTTAAAATGCTCGCATTTTTGGAAAGCCTCCTCTGCTGTTAAAAAATACTCTTTACCAGGTGGCATTGGTTTTTGATCCGCAGTTTGATCAAAGCAACTATGCACTAATTCAGCCTGCTGAGAAAAAAACTCAGCTTGCTGAGGATTCTTGTTTTCTTCATATGCTTTACTTAGCAAGATCAAAAATACATATAATACACGGTTGATTTTTTCCAGACCAACCTTATCCTCCGAAGAACAATATTCCAATCTTTTATATAAATGATTAACTATCATACTTATGCAATCTATTATGTAGCCGATTGGGAAATTATTACTTACATCAATCAACTTAATCATTTTTAAGAAAAGATATACTTTCAATTGAGTTTCGATGGAAACTTGATTCTGATCTCCCAAACATTTAAGAAAATTCATAAACTCTGTCGGCTTATTTAAGAAGTTTCTCTGCAAAGTTGTTTCCATCGATAAAAAAATTGCATTAAAATTTTCTTGAGATTCTGAGCTTCTTAGCTGCTGTTCATGTGTTTCGATATAGGATATAACAAAAAGCCAATCTTCGAAAAAAATGGCAAGCTCTAATATTTCTTGCTGATAGGTTCTCTGTCTTATATCAAGTTTTTTTACATAATCATACAAATGCAGTTTTAAATCCCTGCTAAAATATTTTTGCTTGATAACCTGGGCTATTTCCGGATGCCTAAAACTAATATACCCATCATAATCAACAGAAAACATAAAAGACATGAAACGAAGCAAGCGGCTAAAATCTCTCTCAAGCCATGTTTGTTTAGCTTTTATGCATAAACTCTGTAAATCTGTTTTGGTAAGACCAAATTTAGCCTGACTAAAAGAAACAATTTGAGAATTAGGTGTGTATGGAAGAAATTGCGGTAAACTTATCATTGAATCATTAACTGTTACAATAAAAGTAATATTAGGATTATGACGGCTAGGAAGCCAGCTAAAACCAGTCAGAAATTCAGGCATAACTTTATTACCAATACTTATACCGTAAACATTTTTAAGATGTAAAAACAAAGCAGATACAGCAAAGGACTTACCACTTGAAACACCACCACGCACTAAAATAAAGCCACTTTTTTGCGAAGCTGCAGCTAATAAAGCTTCAACAAAAATATCCTCATACAAATGTCAAGATAATTCAGAATAATGCATGTCAAAATATCGAAGATGACGTTCTTCTAAACTCAAAATATTATTTTGCTTTAAATCCTTGAGCAACAACTTTTTCAGATCTTCTTCAATATATTTTCCAAGCGTTTCTAAACCAGTAATTTTTTTGTTATCACAATCCCAAGCAGCATCATAGTACCTAACCTTGCCTCCGGCAGCAATGATACGAGATTTCAATTTTGCAGAACTTTCAAAGCACTCTCTTCGACACTTTGATCCTCTGTGTTAACACCCCATCTTAAATCAATAAAATTTAATCCCTCAAAGTAATCTAATAAAAAATCTCTGATCAAAGGAAATACTTCTAAATTTAACAAATCTCTTTCGGCTTGCATGTCTTTGAATGTACTGGAAACAAAAATTGATTTCATAAAAAATCCTTTCTTGATTTTCCGTGCTGTGAAAGCTCATTCCTGTTCTAATATGTCAACTTCGTCAGCAACATACTCTAAAATGTCTCCAGGCTGGCATTTTAATACTAAACAGATTTCATTTAATGTAGAAAATCTTATAGCCTTTACTTTGCCGGTTTTAAGATTCGATAGATTAACAACTGATATACCTACTCTTTCAGCTAATTCATTTAACTGCATTTTTCTATCTGCTAAAACTCTATCTAGACGGATAATTATTGCCACATGCTCACCTCTATCCTAAAGCGTACTATCATACTCTTGTTGTAAATATGTACCATATTTAAATATCGCACTTAATAAGATAATTAATAAACCTAAAAGCAAAATCTCAATATTAATTGTATAAACTGCATTTACATTACTTATATTCAAAATCCCAATAATTCTATTAATTGTAAAAGCTTTTAAGACAGGAATAATCAGAGAACTTGCAACAACTGCATATCCTATGCTTAATAAATATTTTGCATTATTATTATCAAAAGGTTTTTCATTAATTACATTTTGCAATATTCTTCTCAGCTGTCTAAGAATAAAAACTGATAACAATAAAATGATAAAAGCACTTAACAAAAGTAACGAATAAACGGAATTAATGTTTGTATTGGAAATATTATCCAATTCAATATCAAATCTAATTATATTATCCGGGCTTAACCCTATTACACTATTTGCACTTAGATTAATTAAATTTGGCACAATTCTTATAATTATGTATAGTATAACGCTTGTCACAATTAATATATACATCGCCCAATTAATCACATTAATAATATTAAATAGATAATTAAATAACTTTTTATTTTTAGCTAAATTTGATAACTTCACCAGACTTCCCTCCATAACCATATATTATATAACTATTCTATTGTCTCCTTTAGCTTTTGTCAATAATTATTTATCGTTTATCGTTAATTATTTATTCACAAAAGTAAAATAACTTTTGTGTTAAGAGTTATTTGTTTTCAATAATCACATCTCATTTTCAAATATGGGTTCGATATACTCTTTAATTAATTCTATTCGATCTGTAACATTAGGTTTGAAAAGAGCGGTGATTGAAATAACTATATTTTTCTTTCTATTTATATATAAGACATTCCCACCATCTCCCATTGCTGCAAAGATGTTTTCCTCAATCCACCATAAATAACCATATGAAAGATTTTCTTTTTCCCATCTGCTATGCTCTTTGATACTCTCCTCGATCCATTGACTTGATACAATCTGTTTTCCATTCCAAATACCTTTATTTAATAACAGCTTACCGATTTTTGCTAAATCTAATGCAGACATTGTAAGTCCCCAGCCAGCAGAATTTAATCCGCAAGCATCACAAACCCAGCCGCTGATATCAGTAGCTTTATTAAAAGCACTTTGTTTTTTTGCCGTATGAAGAATTATATTTTCTTCCACAGTAATTCCAAGTGGCAAAAACAAATTGTTTTTGGCAAAATTAAGAACTGATTGTCCGGTTGCTTTCATCAAAATGCCAGACAAAATATCCGGTCCTACAACTGGTGTATAATTAAAATTACCTATTTCCTCTTTGCCACCTAATAAATCAAGGGTAAATTTCAACCAATCGTTGCACATAAAATATTTGAAATATGTATATGGGGCAAATTTGTATTTATACGGAGCAGTCATTGTAAGCAGATTTTTAAGTGTAATATTCTGTTTTGTCTTTTCGCCTTTTTTCGCTGCATAATCAGGGAAAAAATCTAAAACTTTTTGATCAACACAATTGATGTATCCTTTATCCATTGCAATTCCCATCAATATTGAAATAATACTTTTGGCTACTGAGTAAACATGTACTCTGCTTACATCTGTGCAGTTGTTAAAATACTTTTCATACTTTACTTCATCATTTTTTAACACTACAACTCCTGTAATGTTACCATGTGTATTCTCTATTCTATTTTCTAGATTTTTAATTTTTTCATTATTCATTAAATTTAATTCTCCTACAAAATTTAATGGATATATCCTTGAAGCAAAGGATATATCCATTAAAAATGTTTTTCAAGCATTATTTTAATTAAAAAGAGATTCTTTTATTTTAATTTATTTTCCCCTCTTAACTTCATACAGAAGTTCACTATCTGACTGCTTTTGCAAAGGAAAAATCACTTTTGAGAATCAAGGATAAACATGGATGCATCCTGATTACCATATAAAAGCAGTAGCTCTTTTGCCCAGAATATAATCATCAAATACTTTTGTGCCAGAATTTTCAGATAAACCAGCGCACACCAGCAGTGGCAATAAGTGTTCTTCTCTCGGATGACAATATCTTGCCCCTGGAATTTTTTCCCAGTTTATTAAGGCTTCCCATTTGCCTTCTTCTTTAGTATTGCAGCAAATTTCAACCAATTGATCTTGAAATTGGTCATTATTCGGATCTTCAATGATAACTCCTTCAAAACTGAATCGTCTCATATTATGGAAAGAAAATCCAGATCCTATAAATAATATATTTTCTTCTAATAATGGTCGTAACGCTTTCCCAATAGCAAGATGTTCTGCTGCATCAAGATTATGTTTTAGAGAAATTTGAATAACTGGTATATCAGCATTGGGATACATTAGTTTCAGAGGGATATAAGAACCATGATCATATGGTCTTTTGTCATCTAAACAATTTTCAATATTGCTTTTTCTAAACAGTTCGGCAATTTTCTCAGCAAGAATATTATGTCCTTTGCATGGATATTTAATGTTATATGCAGCTTCTGGAAAGCCGTAGTAATCATACATAATGTCGGGTTGTTTACCGCTTTGAATTGTTACGATATTTTCCTCCCAGTGAGCGCTAAATACAATAATTACGTCAGGCTTTTGGATTGTTTTGGGAAAATCCTTCATAAATCGAATCATTCTTTGATGAGAAGAATCTTCTAGTATCGGGAGTGGTCCTCCACCGTGGGAAAAATATACGATTTTATTTTTACTATTGCTTTTACTGTAACCTTCGGTATCTCTCATCTTAAAATCCTCCTCATCTTTAATTATAAAGAGGAAAAAACACAAAGGATATAAAAAATGAGATTAGATTTATAGGTCTATCTAAACTATCCAAAAACCTTCATCAATTTCTAATTTCCCTATATTTCCCCAACATTGCACATTATAGTTACTATTTAATCTATATATTCTAAGTAAATCAAATTCAGGATTAAAATGCTTTAATACTTCTTTAATCATTTTTCTATTATCAGATTCATCAATTCTACATTCAAAAGATGATCTTTGAACAGGTATACCATAGCTTTTTAGAATTTTAAAAATTTTGGTTCTTCTTTTATTATCAGAGATATCATATATGACTAGTGAGACTCTTTGTTGTTGATCATTATTGTTATTATCATAAGACTCTTCGGAAATAGTAAATTTTTTCTTCCACCATAGCATAACAATACTCAATACTCCTGTAAAATCACATTTAACTTATTCTGCTATTTTAAAAAATAAGGTTGAAATTCTTCTGGATCAGATTTTTCTACAGCCTGAACAAACAATAGAATTTGCTTTTCTAATTCAAGTCTATAATTAAATTCATCTTTTCCGTCTGGCGTCTTTTTTACTTTCTTAATTCTTTCTTCATATTTTTTAACAAACAATTTTGATTTTTCGTTATTTAAGTAAACTCCCCCCTTTGAATCTGTCTCAAAATCTATAACATGAAAGCTGTTTCTATTGGCCAGATGCAATACAAAAGAATCCACCAAAACAGGACGCCATAACTCCATTAAATCTGATGCAAGAGCAGCATGTCCATTTCTGGGTTTGTGTAAAAATCCAAAATAAGGATTTAACCCATGCATCTGAATTAGTGTATATATATCAAACATAAGCAACGTATAACCATAACTAAGCATTGAATTAAAAGGATCTTTAGGAGGATTGCGTGACCTTCCTCTGAATTTAAAATCTTCTTTTGTCAACATATTTAAACAGTCAAAATGAATTTTAGCAGCCATTCCTTCATAACCAATTAGCGTTTCTATGCTTTCAGCGACACTGATTTTTTTTATTATTTTTGGTAATTCATTTCTAGGATAATCAAGGTCGAAAGATGGATGATGCCTAGCAAACTCTTTAATAACAGTTAAAGAGTTTGCTATTTTGGCATATATTATTCTTTTAGCAATATTAAGACAAAAATCAGGATTGTTTATAAGTTCGACTTGTTTTAATTGCCTAACTACGTTTGCAGATTTTACAGTTTCTAGCCTACCAAAATATCTACCTCTAGAAGAAAGAAAAGTTACAGGAATTGCCTTCTCAAGAAGAGCAGTTGTTAAATTATTAGTAAGATTAACACCAGAATAAACAATCATACCTTTTACTTGTTCGAAAGGTACACTTAACAACTCAACATCACCAATTTTTGCTTTTAACAACCCTGCTTGCAAATGAACACTTGTTCCTGGCTCAGTAAGATACAAAATTCCCATGCAGCTTTCACCTCTTGCCAACAAAAGAACTATGGATTTATATTAATAATATAAGAATTAAGTCGATCAGGCAAAGTATCCCAACCAGACTGACCATTATTTCCCATTATTAAAGCAAAAAGACTATGTAATTCTTTTTGGATTTTACTAAAACTATAACCGCAAGTTTTTGTTGCCCAATCATCAGTTATTTTTACCATTTCATGTGCAACATTGTTTCTTAATTTAAATTCTATGTCTCTTAAGAAAACAAACTTTTTATTTATATCAGATAAATATGTTGAATTAAAATATTGTTTTTTTATTATATATTCTAAAACTGGCAAAAGATTACTAAGCATAAGAAATCCATCTTTGAAATTAGAACCAGAAAAACAACTATCCATATATTTCAATAATTCAGGATCATTTTTTTGCATATAACTACGCTGTAATTTTCTGGTATTTTTTCCCCTGTCATAATAAATAGATTTTACCAGAGGATATTTACAGACTTCAGTAATATAATAATATATCATATTGGATAATAGTGGTGATAGTTTTAGTAAATATGCAGACCAATCAGTTTGTAAATTTCTTACCAAAACACCTAGATAAAAATCATACAAGGGCTTAAAACGTCCGTTTTTTACAGGATAAGGATCAAATTCGACAATATCATCTGCTTTTAAAGCTTTATCAGAATTAACAATATCATAATTTATTCTTGCAGTAATATGCTCGAGCCAACGATTTGTTTTTTCGCCAAAAATATTATTATTTTCTTTATTAAGTTTCAAAGCTGAAGAATAGTCGTAAACTTTTATCAGTTTGATAAATTTTTCCAGTAACATGCTTCTTTTAAATAAAAGTATGTCAGGCTCTAAACATCTGCTATCTGTTTCTTCAATAAAATCGAAAGTGTTATCAATCATACTTTCATCAAAAACATCTATATACCTGCACTTTTCGCCACTTCTTTTTTGTGGATTTGTAACCTGTATGCATTTATAATTGTTATTATAATATTTAGAAGACGCAATAAGACAAGCAGTCGCTATCATTTGCGGAGTGCCAGAGCTAATATTTATTAAAATTTGTGAATTTTTATGTTTTTCAGATATTTCGCTTAATACACATTTATATGATTGACTAAATGCGTCAAAATCGCTTGGATTTTCAATATCTGTGTTTATCTTATATATCTTTAAATCATCTGGATTTCTTTTAAGCAACACAGCTTGGATAAAGTCCGTATACTTGGTGTAAATTGAGAAATAAAAAAGAGCCACGAGCTCGCTTTCGGTATAATAGGTTTTGCGAAACTAACAACTGAAAGGAATGAGATCATGGCTCAAGTACATCTTACACTGGAAGACGAAATTCTTAAAGACCTTATGCTTGGAAATCGGGAGAACGGGGTGGCGAAATTACTGGAAAAAGTATTTGATGCGGTGCTGCGAGGACAGGCCAGCGAACAATTGAATGCCG
>NZ_CDHP01000023.1:0-91679 GCF_900002895.1 Ercella succinigenes
ATTACGGCTGTTTTTGCTTTGCCGGAAGCCTATCGCAAACGACTGAGAACCAGTAACAGCATAGAACGACTCAACGAAGAGCTACGTCGTAGGGAACGCGTTATACGGATATTCCCCAATGATGACAGTCTTATCCGACTGATGGGAGCAGTTCTGATGGAGCACCATGAAAAATGGTTGACCGGCAAAAAGTATTTCATAATGGATCGCTACTTTGATGAGAGAGAAACAGCAAGAAAAGAAGCGTTAGCAGAACGAGCAGCATACCTGCATGTTGTCACCTGATTCATGCAGATACCGGAAGACAATTTACACCAACTTTTTGGACTTGACTAAAGACAGGAGGTTAATTATGAGCAGAGCTTTAATTATAGGTGCAGGTGGAGTTGCCGGAGTTGTTGCCCACAAATGCTGTCAGAATCCTGAAGTATTTAGTTCGATTTGTATTGCCAGCCGTACATTAGCCAGATGTGAAGCTCTCAAAAGCAAACTGGAGGGTGGAGCAACAGAGGTTGAAATTGCTCAAGTAGATGCTGATATTACGCAGCAGGTTGTTGATCTCATAAACAGCTACAAACCAGATATTGTTATTAATGTTGCCCTGCCTTATCAGGATCTTACGATAATGGATGCCTGCCTGGAAACTAAGGTTCATTATCTTGATACAGCTAACTATGAACCGCCTGAAATTCCCAAATTTGAATATAAGTGGCAGTGGGCATACCGTGAACGTTTTAAAAAAGCTGGAATCATGGCTTTGCTGGGAAGCGGCTTTGATCCTGGTGTAACAAGTGTTTTCAGCGCCTATGCGCAGAAGCATTACTTTGATGAAATTCACTCAATAGATATAATTGATGCAAATGCAGGAGATCATGGCTATCCATTTGCCACAAATTTTAATCCGGAAATAAATATCAGGGAGATAACTGCTCCCGGAAGTTACTGGGAAAATGGTAAATGGGTCGAAACGGAGCCGCTTGAAATCAAAAGAGTCTATGATTTCCCTGAAATAGGACCTAAAGACATATATCTTCTTCATCATGAGGAAATAGAATCATTGGCGATTAATATAAAGGGGATTAAAAAAATTCGTTTTTGGATGACTTTTTCAGAAAAATATTTAACACATCTACGTGTTCTTGAAAATGTAGGAATGACGTCAATAGAACCTATAGATTTTAATGGTCAGAAAATTGCCCCCCTGCATTTTCTGAAGGCTGTTTTGCCAGATCCGGCTTCTCTTGGACCCAGAACCAAGGGGAAAACCAATATAGGGTGTGTTTTCCAGGGAGCCAAAGAAGGAAAATCTGTAAAATACTATGTTTACAATATTTGTGATCATCAGGAATGTTATCAGGAAGTAGGATCACAGGCTATCTCTTATACAACCGGTGTGCCTGCTATGATAGGAGCAATGATGATGCTGACCGGAAAATGGATGAAACCAGGTGTTTTTAATATTGAAGAGTTTGATCCTGATCCTTTTATGGAGCAGCTTAATATACAAGGATTACCCTGGCAGGAGAGCTTTGATCCTGATTTAATTGATTGAAAGGATTTTATATGCCATTAGATTATACAAAAATTGCAACACCTGCATATGTTGTTGATCAGGATCTTTTAATTAAGAACCTTGAAATTCTTGATTATGTACAGCAACAGACCGGCTGTAAGATACTTCTGGCACTTAAAGGGTTTTCCATGTTTTCGGTTATGCCTCTTATAGGTCAGTATTTACATGGAATAACAGCAAGTTCTCTATATGAAGCCAGGCTGGGTTATGAAGAAATGCAAAAACAGGTGCATATATATTCACCTGCCTATAATGATCGAGATTTCCCGGAGATTGTTAAATATAGTGACCATATTGTGTTTAACACTTTTAGTCAGTGGCGTAAATACCAGTCTCAGGTTAAATCTCTTTCTGATAGGCATATTTCTTGTGGTATACGCATAAATCCTGAATATTCTGAAATAAAAACACCTCTCTATGACCCCTGTTATGCTAACTCTAGACTTGGTAGTACAATAGAAAATTTTAAGGATCAGGATTTGACTGGTATTGAAGGCCTTCATTTTCATGCCATGTGTGAACAAAATTCAGACACCCTTGAACGTATAATCAATGAGGTAGACAAAAAATTCGGTAAATATATCAGCGGAATGAAGTGGATAAATTATGGTGGTGGGCATCATATTACGAGGCCTGATTATGATTTGGAAAAACTAATTTCTTCTATAAAATTCATGCAGAATAAATACGGGGTTGAGATTTATCTTGAACCAGGAGAAGCTATTGCGCTTAATACAGGATTTCTTGTTGCCCAGGTTCTTGATACTCTTAATAATGGTATGGATCTGGCAATTCTGGATACTTCTGCTGCCTGTCATATGCCGGATGTTCTGGAAATGCCTTATAGACCTGAGATAATAGGTGCAGAAAAACCAGGAGTTCATCCCTATACGTATCGTTTAGGCGGCCCTACTTGTCTGGCAGGAGATATTATTGGTGATTACTCTTTTCCTGAACCATTAAAAGCAGGAGATAAATTAGTTTTCTGTGATATGGCTCACTATACGATGGTAAAAAATAATACTTTTAATGGAATAGCTTTGCCTTCAATTATGCTTTACAGTGAAAAAGAAGGTTTAAGGGCTATTAGAGACTTTGCTTATGAAGACTTTAGAAACAGATTGTCATAATTAATTATAATGTTGTTGGTCTTGGCAAAAAAAATTCTATAGCGAATAAGCGGTTTAATTAACCTGAATTCTATAGGTAAAAACATCATTCAGTTAATTCTGGTGATGTTTTATTTTGCTGTTTTTTTAATTTCTCTGTCTATTGTGGCAAAAATAGATGTTTTATAATGAATTTCAAATTTTTTGTATAATTATTACTCTGAAAGAGAGTAAATGCATTAAAATAATAAAATAAGGTAGGTAAGTAATTGGTTTAATTGTCTTTTTTTGAACAGAAAAGAGTTTTTTGTGTTGTCTTTATCCATGGGATATTGATATATTGTAGGAAAACAGAAAAGAAGGTTTTGTTTATGAAAAAGTCTATTGAGGGTAAAGTAGTTATTATTACAGGAGCTGGTGGCGGTATCGGCAGACAAGCTGCTTTAAGTCTTGCTGAGGCTGGTGCCAGAATAGCACTTTGCGGTGGTAATAATTTAAATAAACTTAATGAAACAGTAGAGCTTATAAAATCTGAAAACACAGAATTATTGGTAATTCCAGGAGATTTAACAAATAAAGTTTTTCTTGATAGCTGTATAAAAGAAACGTATGAACATTTTGGTGCTATAGATATTCTGATAAATAATGCCGGTATGGCATTGAACAGTCCTTTTGAACAAACTACAATTGAACAGTTTGATCAAATATACGATATAAATGTGAGAACCCCATTTATACTGTGCCAGCTTGTTTTACCATATTTAAGAAAATCTGATCATGCGACAATTATAAATATTGCCTCAACACTTGGACATAAAGGCTATGCAGGACAAGCTGCTTATGCAGCTTCAAAACATGCTCTTAGAGGCTTTAGTAAATCCTTAGCAAATGAAGTGTATACTGAGGGAATTCGTGTGCATACAGTTTGTCCTGGCGGAGTATTTACAGATATGTTAAAAGTAGCTAGACCCGATCTTTCGCAAGAAGGAATGATAACACCAGAAGACATTGCAGAAATTATTATGTTCTTGCTTGAGCACAGATCACATGCTGTTATTGACGAAATAAATATTCGCCGGGAGGGTAAGCCACCTTATGAAATATAAATTATACTGCCTGCTATTTATTTTGCCAGAATAGAATTATTTGAGTGAAAATAACTTTATTCTATAACTTCATAGCCATGCTCGCTAAAGGTTTGGCGAATCAGGGAGAGATCAATATGCTTCATTGCGGCACCTTTGGGAATAGTCATGAAACGTCCTGCTGTCTGCAGCATGCCGGGTTTTGTAATATCTGTGAAACCTAGTTCGGCTAGAATATCCGCTATAGATGGATTTTCACGGCAAAGCTCATAAACACTTTTAGTTAAATCTATTTTCTGATTGTTCATAATAGAAGCTCCTTTATCTAGAAGATGGCTTTAGCAAGCCGGAGGAAATAATGCAAATCAACAGATTGTTTGAAATAGTATATATTTTGCTTGATAAACAAACAGTAACATCCAGAGAGCTTGCAGCACATTTTGAAGTCTCTCCAAGAACTATTTATCGAGATATTGAAACACTATCATCTGCTGGAATACCTGTTTATATGCGTAAAGGTAAGGGTGGTGGTATTTCCTTGCTTCCAGATTTTGTTTTGAATAAAGCTGTAATTACAGATGAGGAAAAAGAAGATATTCTTTCTTCTCTTAAAGCAGTAAATGCCGTCAATCTTAGCAAAACCAATAATGCACTTAATAAACTTAGTTGCTTATTTGGTGAATCAAATACAGATTGGATAGAAGTAGATTTTTCTTCCTGGATTAACGCACAGAATGAAACAGATATATTTAATATTATAAAAATTGCAATATTAAGAAAAAAAAGACTTTGCTTTACCTATGCAAGTGTAAAAGGGCAACAAACAAGAAGAGAGGTTGAACCTCTAAAACTTTGCTTCAAAAGTGGTGCATGGTATTTATACGGCTATTGTCAATCACGATCTGATTTTCGTTTTTTTAAATTAAGACGAATCAGAGATATTATTGCATCAGAGCAAAGTTTTCAAAGGAAATCACCCCCAAAAGTGTTTTACAAAGAAAATTTATTCCAGGACGAATATGTTAGATTAAAAGTAAAACTAAGCTCAGAGCTTGCTTACAGAGTATACGATGAGTTTGATAAATATGAACGGCAAAGCGACGGTAGTTTTATTGCAGAAATTAATTTCCCAAAAGGAGAATGGATACTGTATTATATTGCAACTTTTGGCAGTCAGTGTGAGGTTTTAGAACCAGTAGATGTGAGAAACAGTATTAAAGCAGAATTACAAAAAATGCTGGAGAAATATATATAATAAGACGGGCTGTTGTCATATTAAGGAGAATATAATATCTCTATCAATGACTTCAAGAAAAAATATAAGGAGTCATGAAAAAATGGAGGTATTTAAGATGAATTACGAAGTAGTAGAATTGGAACAAAAGATTGTTGTGGGAGTTAGTGCAGTGACAAGCAACACAGATCCTGATGCCGGTAAGATTATTGGCGGACTTTGGGAAAAATTATACCAGGGAGGTATAAATGTCTCAATAAAAAACAAAGTAAATGATTATGCAATTGGATTATATTCAGACTATTCAGATGACAAGTTTTGTGTTACTGCAGGCAACGAAGTTTCAAAGCAGGAAAACGATGAATTGGATTTTAAAATTATTCCTGCAGGAAAATACGCAAAATTCTCTATACATGGACACATGGTTACTGCTGTATCGGAGGCATGGGAAGAAATTTGGAAGATGGATCTTGATAGAAGCTTTACCGGAGATTTTGAAGAATATTTAACAAGTGACTGGGAAAATGCTGATATTGACATTTATATAGCATTAAAGAAATAATTATTTATTAAAAGGAAGTGATAAGGTTTGAATTGGGAGCCATGGTCAGGTTGTTATCCTATTAGTGAAGGGTGTAAATATTGTTATTTTTATGGTCCATACTCAAAAAGGTACGGACAAAACAATATAGAAAAAACAAACGATTTTGATAAACCTGTAAAAAAAACTGCTAAAGGTTTGTATAAAGTGGCAAGCGGGAAGATTGTTGCAACTTGTTTTTCTTCGGACTTTTTTTTGCCAGAGGCTGATGAATGGCGGGGAGAAGTCTGGGCAATGATTAAAGAAAGACAGGATTTAGATTTTTTGATACTGACTAAACGTATTGACCGCTTTATCAAAGTCTGCCCCTCTGATTGGGGAGATGGCTATAATAATGTCAATATCGGCTGCACCGTTGAAAATCAACAAACCGCTGATTTTCGCCTGCCCATGTTTTTATCTCAACCAATAAAACGTAGATTTATTGCTTGTTCGCCTCTTTTAGAACCCATTGATCTTTCAAAATATCTTTCCCGGATTGAGCATGTTACTGTTTGCGGAGAAAGTGGACGTGATGCTCGAGCTTGCAATTATGACTGGGTACTTGATATCCGCAAACAGTGTATAGAACAAGGGGTTACTTTTTGGTTCAAAGGAACGGGCTCGCTTTTTGTACACAATGGCAAAACACAAAGAATTAATCCTTATAAACAAGGTAGCATTGCAAAAGAATGTGACATTAATATTCTTGATGGCAAAAAGTTGTTTTAAATATAATATACTTTGTGAATTATTCCTTTTTCAAATTGAAAAAATTGTAAAAACTGCCATTAAGCTGTAAAAGTTCTTTTAAGTTTCCAGATTCAATTATTTTACCATCTTCCATGTAAATTATTTGATCGTACAAACTTAGGATATCGTAGTTCATATTATGAGTTATTGTTATAAGTGTAAGGTCATCGAGTTTAAGCAGGCTGCTTTCAATATCGTAAGCAGTCTGCATATCAATTGCTGCTGTTCCCTCGTCGAGAATCAATAAAGGCTTATTTTGAATAAGTGCGCGGGCAACAGCAATTCTTTGCCTTTGACCTCCTGAAATATTACAACCGTTTTCACCGACTAAAGAAGCAAGGCCGTCAGGCATATTATTAATAAATTTATTTATGCCACTCAATGTTAAAACTCTTGTTAAGTTATTTTCATCATATTCATTGTAAAGGCAGATATTATTTTTTATATTATCATCAAACATGTAAATATTCTGGTGAATAACTGCTATCATTTCATTGATTTTATTTATATCGAGCAGACGCATATTATCGTCATCAAATAATATGTTGCCTTCAAAACCGGCATAACAACCGGTCAGAAGTTTAATTAAAGTAGTCTTGCCGCAGCCACTATGTCCAATTACAGCATATTTATGATTCTTTTTTATTGTCAAACTGATATCATCAATAATTTTCTGATTATTGTTATAACTGAAACTGACATTCTCAGTTTTTATTTGTCGGTTGAATTCTGGTGGTTTTGTACCTGTAAAAGAAGTATCACTGTAATCTGACATATTTTCGATTCTTTTTAGAACTGGTTTTACACCTTGAATTAAAGGCAGGCATTGCATAATTATCATCAGCGGGTTTACAAAAGAACTACTTAACTGTATAAGAGCTAGTAATATTCCTGCAGTAATATTTCCAGTTATAATAAGATAGGCGCCTATGAAAAAACCTGAAAACAAAGTGATATATGCTAATATTTCTGAACTGCTTTCACTTGCTGCGACCATTTTATCAGCATTGAATCTTGCTTTGATTGTTTCCTGATTTTCTTCTTTAAACTGTGAGTGTACATGACTGTTCATTTGATATGATTTAATAACATCATATCCTGCAAAAATATCTTTTATTTTAGAGGTAAGAGCAGATAATTTTTTAGAAACTATATCTTGTCTTTTTTGCAAAGCTTTACCAAAAAGTCCCGGTATAGTTAACATAAGAAAAAGACAGCCTATTAGGAAAAAACCAATAATCGGACTTATGATAAATAATACAACTAATGCAGTTATAAATATAATAATGTTTTGTAAAAGAATAAGCAGAGGATTTATGTAGTTTTCTTCAACCAGTTTAATATCATTTGTAAAGGTCGATATGTACTCTGCTGTGTTTACCTTGAAAAAATCTTCTCTGTTTCTGTTTAGTATGCCTCTAAAAAGTTTTTTTCTAAGTATCAGGATAATTTTGCAGATCAGATATTTGCTGCATAAAGAATAAATGTAATTAAGAATTCCAAGTGTAAGCAAGTACAATACAGATTGTATAACTATATCTCTAAAAGCAGACATGTTCCCGCTAAGAGCAATGTCAGTTACCCGTTGCAGAATTATGGCTATGTACACATAAGCAGCAGAAGATATTACGCTTATGATTACAGTTATTGAAAGTAATAATTTATTTTGTCTCAAAATTGATTTCATTTCTATAATCCTCACTTGTGTATTCTTTTTTATTAGTTGGGCTGATAGATACAAATAAAAATATAAAATAAAAGTAGACGTGTGTCAACTTTGTTAGATGGCTATCTAATTTAATTGCAAATTTCATAGCCTTTACTCTACAAAGGAATTTTTTTTAGAGCAAAGCTTTTTCTAATAATGCAATAAAATCTTTTATAGAATCCTGATTGAGACTATAGTAAACACGACCGTCATGTTTTTCTACATTTACAAAACCACATGAAAGAAGTGCTCCCATGTGATGAGAAACTGTCGCCGCAGTAAGCTCCATCTCAGTTGCAATTTCCAAATTATACTTTGGAGATGTTTTTAAGAGTTTCAATATCATTAGCTTACTTTTATCACTAAGTATTTTCAGACTCTGGAGTAAATCATCTTGAGTTTGTCCTGGTTTTTTAGTTTTACTTAATACAAAAGAACTTAAAAGACCGTAATAGCCTGCTTTTTCAAAAATAATTTGTGATAAAGGTAATGCTAATGTAGGGTATATGTCAGTTTCGCATTCGGTCAATGAAGCTACCATATCTCCGAATTGACCATTTCCCTGATTAGCTACAATATCATAGTAACTATTTAACAATTTTTTTATCTTACTGTTAATACTGCTTTCTGCCTGTCTGAAAGCAGTTATATTACTATTTATTAATTCAACTAAACTTTTTAAATAATATTTTGGATTATTTATGATCATCATTATTTTCCATTTATCACTAGCTTTCAAATCAGATAAATCTAAAAATGTAATGATGTCATCCAGACTGTTATTTGTTTTTTCCGGCAAACAAATATCCAAAAATTCTTTTAAATAATCTAAAATTTCCTGATTTATTTCATCTTTACTATATCTATCAATTTCATTAAGCTTTTCTTTATTTGAGATTAGTAAAGAAATTATAACAGGAGTAAAGTCGGATTCAGTGTCCTTAAAGAAAAAATCATCTATTTTATTTGTTACTCGATTTTTTTGAAAGACATGCAAATATTTATCAAATATTTTAAGATGTTTTGCATAGAACATCTTGCCATCTAAACCAAGGCTATCAAGCGCATCAATAAGGCTGGTGCTTGTTGCTTCAATATCATAGCTTTGAGCAAGTAAACCTATAGTTTCTACTAAAGGATCAAGTTCTTTAAATATTCTACCTTGCATCATATTTCATTCCTAACATTTAGCATAGTATTCAATTAGATCAAGCTCTAATTAAATAGAGTTTAATCCTATATGTTGTTGTTATCAAGTAATATACAACAGCTTAATCGGATTAAAAGTAGATTTTATTACATAGAGATGCTGAAACTTGAAGCTTTCTTCATCTGCTTTGTGTATTTTGGCATCATTTTACCCGCTTATATTTTACCTAAAAGTCTTTTACCTCTAATTTACAAACACATAATCTTGTTATGAATACAAAGAAAAACAATTGCCTTATAGTGTAGCTGTAATAACAAACAAAAGGAGAAAAAAAATGAGAAAAATTACAATTTTACTAGTAATACTGGCTTTGGTTTTCAGCATGGCTGCCTGCAATGGTTCAGGTGGTGATTCTAATGAAACAACAACAGCGGCAACTACTGCTGCTGCAGAAACTACCACTGCGGACAGCACCGATGACAATGGTTCTGAAACAGATGCTAATGATGATCAAACAGCAGAATTATCAGGCGTACTTGAAATAGCCGGCTCAACATCTGTTGCACCTCTTGCACAGGATCTGGCTGATGCTTTTATGGCTATCCACCAGGATGTAACAATTAACATACAGTCAATTGGCTCTAGTGCTGGTGTTCGTGCTCCGGTAGATGGTGCAGCTGAAATAGGTATGTCTTCCAGAAATCTTAAAGATGAAGAAAAAGAATGGGGATTGACAGAGTACATTGTTGCTATAGACGGTATAGCAGTAGTTGTTCACCCAGATAACACAGCAGTTGAAGCTTTGACTCTTGATCAGCTAAAACAGATTTATGTAGGCGAAATCACCAACTGGAGTGAAGTTGGCGGAGATGATGCAGAAATTGTTGTAGTAAGTCGTGAAGAAGGTTCTGGAACACGTGGTGCCTTTGAAGAAATTGTCGGATATGAAGGTGAACTGAGAGTAGACGCTGTTATTGGTGATGGTAACGGTAATGTTAAATCAAATCTTATCACTAATAAAAATGCGATTGCATACCTTTCTCTTGGATATGTTGATGATGAGACAAAACTTTTGAAAATAGATGGTTTCGAAGGAACAGTTGAGAATATTGTTGCAGGAGATTATCCGGTATCCAGACCTTTCATTATGATAGCACTTGAAGATGTAAACGAACTTGGATCAGCTTATTTAGATTTTGTTCTTAGTGAAGCAGGACAGGAAATTGTATCTGAAAAATATATCGCAGTAAGCTAAAAGTAAAATGTATAAAAAATTATAAAAGATTGTCAAAAGTTTCATGCACGGAAGTTTTCTGTGCATGAAACTGACACGTTTAAGAAAAAATGAAAATACTATGTATTAATAAGAGGTCAAAATGATTAGACACATAAGAGAAAAACTCAAATCAGATGCATCTGACAATAAACTAAAACTAAATGGTGCGAATAAAAAAATGGATAAGCTCGTTGAGTATATATTCTTACTTTGTGCATCAGTTGCAGTTTTGTCGATTATTGTTATCAGTGTTTATATTTTCCAAAGCGGATTTCCGGCATTTGGACAAATAGGTCTGTCATCTTTTTTGCTGGGAACGGAATGGAGACCAACAGCTAAGGATTTATATGGAATACTGCCTATGATAATAGGTTCTGTATATGCAACAGTAGGTGCGATTATTATAGGAGTTCCGATTGGTCTTTTAACAGCTGTTTTTCTTTCAGAAATAGCACCAAAGGGAGTAAGTCGTATAGTAAGGCCTGCTGTTGAACTGCTTGCAGGCATACCGTCTGTTGTCTACGGTTTTTTCGGATTAATGGTTTTTGTCCCACTGATTAGAGAGCATATTGCTCAACCTGGTAACAGCCTAATGGCTGTTTGTCTTGTGCTGGGCATAATGATTCTGCCTACTGTAGTCAGTATTTCAGAAGCTTCCATACGAGCTGTACCTGAGTCATACAAGGAAGGATCGCTTGCACTGGGTGCATCTGAAATTCAGACTGTTTTCCGTGTGACCTTGCCAGCAGCAAAGTCAGGTATTATTACAGCAATTATTCTAGGAATAGGACGTGCAGTAGGTGAAACAATGGCTGTAATCCTGGTTGCGGGTAACGCTCCTATGATACCAAAATCATTATTCCAACCAATTCGTACGCTAACCGGTAATGTTGCTTTGGAAATGTCTTATGCTTTCGGTCTGCATAGGGAAGCTCTTTTTGCAACCGGCATAATTCTTTTTATATTTATTATGATATTAAATGTAATTGTAAATATTATTGCCAACAGATCCAGAGAAGTTTAGCTTGGAGAGTTTAAAATGAGTGAATTAGTAAATGACGCAATAGGGAAAAAAGTTTCCAGGGCAAAAACTATGAATAATAGGATTTATATGAGAAAAATCAAAGATATGATTGCAAGAGTCTTGATCTGGTCTGCTGCTTTGATAACTATAGGCATTCTTGCCTGGATAGTTGCATTTGTTTTTTCGCAGGGAATACCACATATTTCATGGGAGTTTTTGACTTCTACACCTAGAAACAACGGTATTGACGGAGGTATTTTGCCAATGGTCGTCAATACGGTATATGTAATAGTTCTGGCTATAGGTATTTCTACACCCATAGGTGTGGGTGCTGCGATATATATGGTAGAATATGCCAAACCTGGGAAAATTATAAGAATAATCAGGTTTTCAACAGAGACGCTTGCCGGAATTCCATCAATAATATATGGATTATTTGGATATGTGTTTTTTGTAATTATACTTAATATGGGCTGGTCTTTAGTATCTGGTGCTTTGACCTTGAGTATTATGGTTTTGCCAACTATTGTCAGGACAACAGAAGAAGCTATCAAAGCCGTTCCTGTTGCTTATCGTGAAGGTTCTCTTGCATTAGGTGCCTCAAAGCTAAGGACTATCATAAAGGTTGTTTTGCCAAGCTCTATCCACGGTATTCTTGCAGCTGTTATTCTTAGTATAGGTAGATCGGTCGGTGAAACGGCGGCTTTGTACTTTACTGCAGGTTCGGCTATGACGCAGCAGGTTCCAACTACAATTACACATTCAGGCAGAACTTTATCCGTCCATCTTTTCCTTCTTGCCAAAGAAGCAATTTCTTTTGAAAAAGCATATGCCACTGCAACTGTTTTGCTTATAACGGTTGCCGTAATCAATTATATTGCGAATAGAATAGGCAAACACTTAATGAGAAAATCATTATCTGATTAAGTTTTTTTTATGCAATGATTATAATAAATAATGACGTATAAGATTTTTATATTTATTAGAAAATAATTATTATAGGAGAATCTAATGAATAAAGAAGATAAAATTATAACAAAAAACCTTGATTTGTTTTACAAAGATTTTCAGGCTCTCAAATCCATAAATATTAGTATTCCTGAAAAACAGATAACTGCTTTTATTGGCCCGTCCGGTTGTGGTAAATCTACCTTTATTAAAACTCTTAATCGTATGAACGATTTAATAGAAGGCTGCAAAATAACAGGAGAGATTCTGCTTGATGGGGAAAATATTTATGAGGATTGTGATACGATAGATCTTCGCAAGAAAGTGGGTATGGTTTTCCAAAAACCCAATCCCTTTCCAATGTCCATATACGATAATATAGCATATGGTCCAAGAACACATGGAATAAAAAAGAAAAATCAGCTGGATGAAATTGTAGAAAAAAGTCTTACTAACGCAGCTATTTGGAATGAGGTAAAAGATCGTTTAAAGAAAAACGCTCTCAGTCTTTCCGGAGGACAACAGCAGAGATTGTGCATAGCCAGAGCGCTTGCGGTTGAACCTGAAGTTCTTCTTATGGATGAACCAACATCTGCACTGGATCCTATGTCAACGCTGAAAATAGAAGATCTTGCAGTAGAATTGAAAGATAAATATTCAATTGTGATTGTTACACATAATATGCAGCAGGCAAGCCGTATATCCAATAAAACCGCTTTCTTTTTATTGGGTGAAATTATTGAATATAATGATACACCGAGCATTTTCAGTAATCCGAAGGATAAACGCACAGAGGATTATATATCAGGACGTTTTGGCTGATACATAATGTTTTTAGAGATGATTTTTATGATCTCCTCTATTTACAGACAGTTGATAACCAATTTTATCCATGCGTCGGCTCATGCACATACGACACTCTGCAGCTTCATCACCAGTGCAAATTTTGTTGTCATAGAGTAGATATTTTTTTCGCACGGAAGTAGGAGAGAGGTTTGGCATTACAACATTGGCTCCGGCTAGTATGCCTTTTTCACGCCCCTTGGGATGAACGGTTCCCAAGGCTGTTGTTGCTGGCAGCAATACATCCGGCAACATAAGCCTAATGATGCCAATAAGAAAAATAGTTAATTCTACAGTCCCCTGATTTTCATTCGCAAAAGGAGTTTGATGGTGAGGAATGAATGGACCTATTCCAACCATATGAGGCTGTAGTTCATTTATGAAAAGTAAATCATCAGCAAGATGTTCTGTTGATTGATAGGGTGAACCTACCATGAACCCGCAACCAACCTGATATCCCAGTTCTTTCAGGTCAAAGAGGCAACGTCTGCGATTAGATAATTTTAGGTTGTCCGGATGCAGTTTAGCATAGTGAACTTCATTAGCGGTTTCATGACGAAGCAGATAACGGTCAGCTCCTGCCAGCCGAAATGCCTTATAACTCTCACGGCTTTTTTCTCCGATGGAAAGAGTTAATGCGCAATCAGGGTATTTGGTTTTAATATTCCGTATAATCTCTACAATACGTTCGTCTGTATAATATGGATCATCTCCACCTTGTAGAACAAAAGTACGAAAGCCTAATTCATAACCGGAATCACAACAATCGAGAATTTGCTCCATTGTCAGCCTGTAACGATCTGCTTTTGTATTGCTTCGCCGAATGCCACAATAAAAACAGTCGTTAATACAGTAATTAGTAAATTCGATAAGACCTCGCATATATATGTCATGATCGTATACAGCATGTGCAACCGCACGTGCTTTTTCAAATAAATACTCAGCGG
The DNA here is from genome assembly GCF_900002895.1 of Ercella succinigenes. NCBI lineage: Bacteria > Bacillati > Bacillota > Clostridia > Eubacteriales > Oscillospiraceae > Ercella > Ercella succinigenes. Next base: position 14,231 of record NZ_CDHP01000023.1, read on the forward strand.
TTTCCTCCGATCTTCCCTCAATCAACTTAATATATTCATTTTTAGTCAATGATCTGTTTTCGGCCAGTTTATCAATGAGCTTTGCAATATTTTTATCCATTATTGCCTCCTACTTTAGAATAGGCTGCCTTTACATTAACACCGGGCAGCTTACCGATTTTGCCAGACAAAGCACTTATCACATCTTGTGGTGCATCAATAGCTACACTGATAATGGATATACTCTTTTCTCTGTAAGGAACTCCCATACGACTGATAATATATGCCGCATATTCATGCAACAAAGCATTTAACTTTGCAACTGATTCTGTCTCTTCAACGATAATACCAATTACAGCCACTCTGGTTTCCATACTTTAATTACTCCTTACAGGCTCATTAAAAACTTTCAGCATTTTGCTTGAATTCAAAAAAAATGCGCCTGAAAGGCGCATGAATTCAACTACTTATAGTCAATTGCCTTTAACTCAGATTATATCTTCGCATCAGTATTTTTAAAACTTCATTGAAAGAAAATTCTTGCAACTAAGTACAATTAGATAATAGCATATAAAACAGTCAAGTCAAGATTATGCTGCAGACTGATAAAATTTTGATGATAGAGTTACTTGCAAAAAATTATAATGGCATCACGCAAAAATTCTGCACAGCCTTCGGCAATTGTATCATAATATTTTTTAAAACGAGGATCATCCACATAAGTCTGCACCAATCCACGATGTGCTTCTTTTGAGTAGTTATTCCAAAAATATCCTAGCCACTCTTTATGTAAAGCACAGACTTCTTGTGCAAGTTCGCTGGAAGGATCGCCTTGTTCAAATGCCAGCTTTAAGGAATCATTTATTTGACAAGATAATTTCTGTATTTTCTCATATTGTTCGGTTGTCAATCCCATCATTTTAGCATTGCTGTCATCTACGATAGCGCTACCAAATTTTTCGCGGATTTCTTTGCCGTACTGCTTTTCATTATCCTCGATCATCTTTTTTTTGAAACCTTCAAATTTTTGTTTGTCATTCATTACTAAATCTCCTTTTGATGCAGCAATAGTTTGTTCAACATTGGCAATCAATTTTTCTATCTGCTCTTTCTTTGCTTTTAGAGCAGATAGATGACCTTGCAGTGCCACTATGCCATCATAGTCTTTTGACCATACAATCTTTTTAATTTTATCAAGCTGCACACCAAGTTCGCGGTAAAATAAAATCTGCTGCAGCAGGTTGACTTCTTTTTCCCCATAAACACGATAGCCGTTACTGCTTATACGTTCTGGAGACAATAGATTGATTTCGTCATAGTATCGCAAAGTACGGGTACTTACCCCCGCCAGTTTTGCGAGCTTGTTGATACTATATTCCATGGCTGCTCCTCTTAAATTAATATAGTTGGTTTGATAGTCTGTTTAATTCACTTCAAAAAATTTAAGTCACTCATTGGCCACTAAATGATCTCGAATACAATATAAACTATGACGCAGCGTAAAGGTAAAGACTTTTATTTAAATTATTTTGTAACTTCTTTATTTGCTTTAATCACAGCAAATAAACCTTCCCCAAAACCTTCTCTTGTTTCATGAAAGATGTTATCCTTTTGAATCGCTATACTTAATTAACAAAATAGGTATGAGCCTCTTTGACCAATGCATTTTTTCCGGTATTTACGAACTTAACTACATTACAGAAATAGAGAATAGCTCCATCTTCAAATAAAAGCTTCCCTTCGCACATAGCTCCGTTGCCGTGACTCAATGCGTTTTCAACAAATAGTTTTGCCACGGTAGGTCTCTTGGCTAGTTTTTGAGTTAAATCGTGGAATGAAATTACATCTTCCTCACCAACAGTTTTCCAAATAAAATCCTCACGTACATGTGTTTTTACCGAGTTAACATCTTTCTTTGCAAGTGCAATCGTCAATTCAATAACCCGTTCCATTTTTGGCGCGTTTCCACAGTGCGACATGACTTCAGTTTTCATTAAAGACCTCCTGAATTTTTTTCGTTACAATACATTCAAGTTTTCCTGCTTTATGGTCAATTATTCTGCAAAAATAATCTTACTCAATAGAAAAACTATTGTTGTTGGATATTCCTTCAACATCTTCTTTTATCTGTATAGCTATTTGCGTGAACTTTTCAGGTTCTTCAAAATGTGGGAAGTGTGCCGATTCTTCAAACCATATAAAGTCTTTTTGGGGAGCGGTGATATATTCATAATACTGCTCAATTAATATAGAGGGGGTATTGTAATCATATCTGCCTGCGCAAAAGTAAATAGGTACTTTTACTTCAGGAAGGTCTCTAACAAAATCCAAATCTACATTATGTCCCCACATGGCATCTGCAGTAAACTTACTTCCCAAGGCAAATTTTAGACCATCAATACCTGTATACTCTGGAGAAAAAATACTTGAGAGAATAATGTCATTTAAAGTATTCACTTTCCTTTCTACTCCTCCATATTTTTCTAGCCATTTTCTTTGTGTAATTGTATCGTTAACTATGTTTTTGTATGGAGGACGGCCAATTTTATTTAAATCTTCCAGAGCTTTTTTATCATTGTTTTCTTGAGCCTTCTCTAAAACAAAATCGTATGAAACGACTTCATTCTTGATCCCATTGACGACTTGTCCAATGCTTATAAATGCTGCAATTTTTTCCGGGTATTGATCGATCACATATAAGCCTAATTCAGTACCCCAGGAGTGTCCAGCCAAATAGATTTGTTCCTTGCCATATTTCTCACATAGGTAATTAATCAGTTCTTTACTATCTTCTATAAATTGTTCCCTGTTCATAGACTCTTCCGGAATATTAAACGAATACGACTTACCAGATCCTCTTTGATCCCAGTTGACAACAGTGAAGTGATTTTCCAACTCTCCTTGATATTTTCGCGCAAATGAAATCTGCGCATAACCAGGACCACCATGCAAAAAGAGGAGGATTGGATTATTGATGTCTTTACCTCTGATCATTACATACTGATTTATTCCACCAAGTTCAACTTTCTGTATTAAGGACACACTATTATTTCCTTTAATCTTCGGTGTTCTGGAGGGTATAAATAATACAAGTAGTAAGCATATTATTAAAACCACTAAAATTATTTTCAAGATTTTTTTAATTAGTTTCATTAACAATCTCCGTATGAGTCTCTTGGATTTTATTTTTATTTGATACAGTCCATTTTACAGTAAAAACTAAACTGTATGTCTTTTCTTTTTTAATATTTTTGAGAAGCAGATGAATAATGATTCTTGTGGCTATTATCTTTCATATAAGGTAGCCAGATTATGTATTCTACGCTTCATTTCTGTGCGGACATGTAACGGTTCTAAACACTCGCATTTATCCCCAAAACTGAGGAGGATATTATAGTAGTATTCGTTCTCTATGAAAGGAAAGCTAACAATATAATGATCATCACCGCTTGGCAAAAAATATTCATAAGAGCAATAATCAAGTATTCTTTCCATGATAGATTTATGAATGCGAATTTTGATTCTTGTTTGCATGGTTGCCAAAATATCAGTAAAATCCAACTGTGGTTTTTGATAATCCCGTGGCATAAAAAAATCTTTTTGTATTTGTAGGTTTAATGTGCGTGATAATTTAAACAAGCGAAAATCATTTCTTTTATAACAATATCCTTGCCAATACCAATGACTATTTTTCAATACAAGCTGATACGGCTCGGCTGTTCGTGCAGTTGTATTACCGTAGCGATCCGTATATTCAAATGAAAGTAGCTTGCTTTCCTGTAAAGCAGTTTTGATAATTTCTAAATATTTGTGTGTGTGGAGGTTTCCCATCCACGGACTTAAATCTACATATATTTGATTTGCTTTTACTTCAATGTCTTTTGCTCTATCGGCAGGGATAAAACTTTTGACTTTTGCAAGAGCGTTTACCAGTTCATCACCCCGTATCATGTTGGAAAGGCTGGAAAGTCCCATCAAGATCGCAGAAAGGTCGGCAGTCGAAAAAACCTTTCTATCGATCTTGTATTTCTGCATGATTTCAAAGCCACCGCCTACTCCCGATGTTGAGCGAACAGGAATACCTGCCAGGTTGATAGTGTCTATGTCGCGGTAGATTGTTCGGGGTGAAACCTCAAACATATCTGCTAATTCTTGTGCTCCTATACGCTTTTTATCAAGGAGAATCATAATAATGCTAACAAGTCTATCAACTTTCATCTGATGACCACCTTCTCCCAATTACATGTTACTGTTATAGATTGTTGACATACTGTTGTCAACAATAAAAACGTATAATAAAGAAACAAATAAATCAACCTATCAGGAGGAAATACTATGCAGAAAAAAGCTTTAGTAATAATCGATATTCAAAATGATATAACAAAAAATTACAAGGAGATTATTGGCAATATCAATGAAGCTATTGATTGGGCAGTAAATAGCAATATTCATGTTATTTATATAAGGCATGAAAATTTATCTGCCGGCACGAGGACTTTTAAACCCAATACGCGTGGATCTGAGTTAGTTCCAGACTTGAAAATAGTATCAAAAAACATTTTTACAAAATACAAAGGGAACGCATTAAGTTGTGAAGAATTTAGAGCTTTTATTAGTAAAAATGAAATATGTGATTTCTACATAGCGGGAGCAGATGCTATTGCTTGTGTTAAATCAACCTGTTACAACTTACGCAAAACAAATTATAGTGTTAATGTCCTATCTGATTGTGTTACTAGTTATGATAAAAGAAAAATTGAAGAAATGATATTTTATTACGAAAGTAAGGGGAGTAGAATAACTTGTTTGAATGACCTCTTAGTTTAAGTTCTTTCCATAAATGAAACTACAAGAATTTTGACACAGGAGCTTTTCCAACCATGAATTACCCCCCCCCTTTTTCCAGTTATATCCTTAATCGCCAGGTATAGAGATTTTAGTAGGGCCGTATCCGAAGGGTAAGCGGCCTTGGCTTTTGTGACTTTTCTTAAACTACGATGGAAGCTCTCGATCCGATTAGTTGCATAGATCATAGATTTCATCAACTCTCTTAATCAAAAAAGTGCGTCGGTGCCGACCCAGATAACTTCAGCTTCTAGAATTTGTCATAGAGGCACTAGGCAATAAATTTTTTTGCTCTTTGGGAAATGATACTTCATTCAATGCCCTCAGTTTGCCATTCAGATTTTTTATCCAGTATTGATGTGCAATAAGACCGTCGAATATTACCTTACTGATAGCGATTGGATGGGTTATAATAAATTAGACAGAAAACAATCGGTCGGATAAAAAGAAAAGAAAAGGGAAAAAACATGGCAGGAAAACAAAAGAATTATACAGAAGAATTCAAGAAACAAATAGTGGCACTAAAGCAAAATGGAAAATCAACAACAGACATAGCAAAAGAATACCAAATAGCAAAATCAACAATTATAAAATGGGCAAATGATTATTCTAAAACAGGTTCATTTAAGGCAAAGGATAACCGTACAGAAGAAGAAAATGAGCTTTTGAGACTGCGCAAAGAAAACAAGCAACTGCAAATGGAAAATGATATTTTAAAGCAAGCAGCGCTGATAATGGGACGAAAATAGATATTATTTTGGCAAATAAGAATAAGTACAGTATCAGCGCAATGTCCAGAGTATTAAATATACCAAGGAGTCTGGTTTATTATAGAAAAAAGACAAAAGTATGCAATACCGAGCTGGAAAACGAAATAATAACCATATTCAGAGCAAGTAAAAATAATTATGGAACCAGAAAAATCAAAATAGAGCTTAAAAAAAAGAAAATCATAGCATCCAGAAGAAAAATCAAACAGATAATGAATAAATATCGATTGATTTCAAATTATACAGTAAAACAATACAAAACCAGTAAAAGTAGATGTAATGAAGAAAAGACAGAAAATATTGTCAACCGTGAATTTCAAGATAGAGAAGATTTAGAAATAGTAGTAAGCGATTTAACATATGTCAATGTCAAAGGCAAATGGCATTATATATGCCTGTTAATAAACCTGTTTAATAGAGAAATCATAGGATATTCAGCAGGAGAAAAAAGGATGCAAACCTGGTTTATGAAGCTTTCTTGAACTCTAATTAATTTGAGCAAAAAAGGGTGTCCGTATGATAATGCTATTGCAGAAGCAAGCTACAAAATTATCAAGACAGAATTTGCTCTTAATAGAATTTTCTCAAGTTTAGCAGAACTAAAGAATGAATTAAGAGATTATGTTAAGTGGTTTAACAATAAGCGCATACACTCAGCCTTAAATTACATGTCTCCTGTTGAATACCGCTTAAGCAAAGTGACCGAATAATATTTGTCTTATTTTGGGTTGACATTCCAAAGATTCGCGAGCAGCATTACGAAGTACACACAGAAAATCGCGATATCGATAGATGGATGGACACAATCAGTGAGTATATGGATATCAAAGAGCTTGATCGTGCCACGCTGGTTGAATTGATTGATAACATCATTATCGGTGAAGGCAAGAAGATTAACGGCAAACGACATCAGGAAATCACCATCAATTATCGCTTCATCGGAAACCTGCTCGAAGACGCCAAAGAGGACATCATCTAGTTTCCTAAACGATGCCCTCCAAGGCAAAACCTCTTAAGTTTTAAGTTCGCACAACAAAGCAAAAGTATGCGAACGCTGTGGCGGAGAAGGAGGGATTTGAACCCTCGCACCGGTTTAGCCGGTCTACTGCATTTCGAGTGCAGACCCTTCAGCCACTTGGGTACTTCTCCGTGTTATATCTCCAAACATCAGGTCTCAGATATCCCTCGGAAAAAGGAGAGAACTTGGGGTATTAAGTTGTCAAGGCGACTCAGCAAAGCGAGTCATATCAATGGTTTGAAGTTTTAGGCTTCCAGATATCGAACTCGGTTTCGAGTGCGGCTCGTTATGACCACTTCGATACGCTTCCAAATATATATATTGCAGGATTTGGCAAGCAACCAGATAAATCTGAATGCTAAGGCAGATTATATCTGAGACTAAGAGTTAAAGTCAATAATAAGTGTCAGACACTCTATAAAGAAAATCAAGCTAAAAAGCCTTATTGCCAGCGGGTATGAGCAAATATTGTGAAAGGCGTGTCTGACACAAGTGTCAGACACGCATATAAGGACAATCCCTGACTATGACTGCTTTGCAGTCAGAATCAGGGATTTTATCGTAATCTATGTGTGGCACCTGGTGCCACACATTCCTTTTCTTAGTAAAGACTGTAACCTTGTTATACCAGGCGCTACAAGCGTTTTAACTTGATCTTCAGGGTGCCCCATCTCTTCAGAGTGTCTGCCTTCTCACAGGCGGCTCGTATTATTCAGATATGAGTGACAACTACCGCCACATTGCAGCAGCCACCAACTTAGCTGAAAAATTTGCGTTTGATATTATCAAACGCACTACGGTTATTTTGCAGGCAAAAATCCATATAGGCGATTGTGTTTTTTATTTCAAAATGATTATAGTACAGAATTACATTCTGGTTGTTATCATTTTGTCTGATAGCCTGCTCGCAGGTGATATGGGGGACAGATGTACTTGCTGGATCATGAGTTTCATCATCTGCTGCCAGATCGAAGGGGTGTGCACTTGCCGAGGATCTGCCGTAATACATTGCTGAATCCAGATCATTTTTGTTATCTGCTATGACAAAGCCGTCGAAGAATAGCAGAATAGTTTCCTGGTTGAATATTTGTAATCTCTCTATGCTGTCTATATAGCGAAGATAGAACTTTGCTTTGTCGGGAGACTGGCGGCAGTGGCTTCCGATTGTAGCACGGACAACCCAGCGAGAGTAAACTCTTTTTTCTTGTTCTCTTATCTGATTCCAGATAACATGTCCCTGCTCAGGTGTTCCGAATGATTGATAAATAATACGGCAGTATTCGTGGAAAACTACCGGAGACAATTCATTACATGCTGAAAGAAGGCTTTGTACTAGTTCGCCTTGGGTTAGGGCACTGGCAAATTGCAGGGAACTTCTGAACAGTGACTTGTCTTTACTTGTGTAATGCTGCCTGTTCAGGAAACTCTGACTTACAAGATTTGCCGCCAGTGCCGAATTCGGCAGAATTCCGTATTCAGCAAAAAAAGATTTTAACTCGTATCTTCTTTCTGCAAGCACTATACTGAGTCTTTTTATAAATTGCCTGTGTGCGGGCGACGCCAGATTACTTATTAGGGGCAATGTTCCTGTAGACTGTTTTTCAGCGGTATTTTCAACTGGAGTGATAAGGTTGGTTACAGTGAATTCTTTTGGTGTTTCTCTTTTGATTTCCAGAATGCTGCATAACAATGAGAGTGCTTTTTGCAGTGCTGCATTGTCAGGGTTGCTTTGGAAAAATAGCCAGGCATAATTATACATTGAGCTGCAGGCTCTTTCTCTTATGATGAGAAATAATCTATCTTGTAGCCTTTTGCTATTTGTATTTGATTCTTCGCAGGTAAAAGAAGGGAAAATATATTTTAACTCACTGCCACGTAGAGAATGTGCCATTTCAATAACTTCTGCAGAAGTTTCCGGCTCTGAAAGACGAGCTAAAAAAAGTTTGCATTTTTCATCGTCTATATCTGCATTGTATTCAACAGGCAAGGGAAGTAAACCTCTTACCGTTATCAATGCTTTTTCCATTCTGGCATTTGCTTTTACCGCTTTCATTTCCTACCTCATTACTATTGAATAGATTTTATCATTTATAGTAAAACTTTAATTATTAAAATCAGGACTTTGTCTTAATGCGCCAGGCAATGCATCTACGGCATCTTTGATTTCAACTGCTGTGTAGCTAAGTCTTTCAACAAATTCGGCTAGTCCCTGATCAAAGCTTTGCAGAGTCTGTTTAACATACTGATCCGATGATGATGTGAAATTATCAATTTGTTTATGCAGTCCTTCGCTGATTGCTGTCAGATCAGCCTGTTGTCCCTGCAGTTGTTTTAGAATTTCCATAGTTGTCAGTTTTTGCTGTTCTGTTAGATTGTCTGCAAGAGTAAGTGTTTTGGCTGATTCCTGAAGGCTGTTTTGCAGATTTTCACTATGTTGATCCAGCTTGTTTTTTAGCTGTTCCAGTGTTTCAGAAAGAGAGGTTTCATGACCACTTTGGAGTTCTGCAAGCTTGCCGCTGGTTTGTGTAAGCAGCCTGAGCTGTTCGCTGAATACGGCAAAATCATCACTTAAATCTTCTCTTGACTGCGCAACTAAATGCATGGCATCACGTGAATCGTTAAGAACTGTTGTGCTTTGTTCTCTTACAGTTTCGAGAGCTTTCATAGCATAATCAATATAATTTTTGACATCGGTCATCAGGGAAGTCATACGAGTTAACTCCTGGTTGACCGGACCAAGATATATCTGCATATTTTCAACCAGAGACTGAGAAAATTGAGTAGCCAGTTGATGCATTCCCTGCTCTTGCCGTTTAGTAAGCTCTTGTGCAAGATCTGATAAAGTCGCTGCGGATTTTTGAATTGGAGGTGCGACAGACTCCAGGAGAACCTGCTCAACACTGCGCCTTATTCCTTCTGCCATATCACTTTCTGCAAGTCGGCTTACAGTACTGTTAAATTCATTGAGCGTATTTTTCATTTCGAAGTCATGATGCATCATCTGATCAACCATCAGGGCGATTCCGGTCTGATCATTAAAAACGGGTACATGTCTGCCTATGCTCTGACATAAATCCTTAAGCTCTTCACGCAGTATTTTGGCAAAAGTAGTAGACTGTGCTATTAGAAAAATTCCAGATGCCAAACCTGTTATTGGAGGAATCCAGATAAGTCCGAAAGCGAACTGGGCATTATTCACAGGTATTTGTTGCTGCAATAAAGCTGCAATAACGGCACAGAGAAGACCACAGCTAAAAACAGCCGCCGCTGGTCTTGAACTGAGACTGTTTTTACCTGCTCCGGGATAAATTTTTTCGAATCGGAGCTGATTGGACAGATCAGGCAGCCATTTACCTTGATACAGTTCTTCGCTTTCCTTTGTCAACTTATACCAGGCATCTGTTAATCTTGAATCTTCACAATCTTCAAAAACATTATTGAAAAGAATGATATTCTTGATGTTAAAGCCTTCAATATTGTCTATATCAAAAGACAGGGAGTTGAGTGCTGATATCGATTTTTTTACCAGCTTTCTATTAATAAAAATATAAGTAATGCTTGTTATTAGAATGATTGCAGGAATTATTAGCGAAACCAGCCAGTGTAGCAGATGCAAATCAAAAAAATAAAGATTTAATAAAAAAAACATAGATTACCCTCCTATAATTCCGGCATGGTTCAAAGGCTGCAGATTTTCCGGAATAAACAATCCATCTTCGCGAATTAGTTTGCCATCAAAATAAATGGCGCCGCCGCCGTATTCAGGTCTTTGAATCTGAACAAGATCCCAATGAATGGTAGACGTATTGCCGTTAGGAGCTTCGTCATAACTTGATCCCGGTGTAAAATGGAAGGAGCCGTTTATTTTTTCATCAAAAAGAGTATTGCAAAATGGTTCTTTAATCAAAGGATGAAAGCCTAATGAAAATTCTCCTATATAACGTGCGCCTTCGTCACTATCCAGAATCTGATTAAGCTTGTCTGTATCATTACCTGCTTCTGCTTCAATAATTTTGCCCTGCTTGAACTTAAACCGTATGTTTTCAAACCTTGTTCCCCAGTAAATAGAAGGTGTATTAAATTTTATCTCACCTTCTACAGATTCCTTTACAGGAGCAGTAAAACATTCTCCATCAGGCAGATTCGCTTCACCGCAGCAGGGGATAACAGGTATGTTGGTAATATCAAAATGCAAATTAGTTTCAGATCCTGTAATATGAACATGTTTTGTTTTTTCCATCAGCTGCTTTAGTGGTTCTATGTGTTTTCTCATAGCAATATAATCAATAGAAGCAGCTTCTATTACAAAATCATAATAATTGTCAACTGACATTCCCGCGCGTTGAGCCTGAGCAGCGGTAGGATATTCAAAGAGTACCCATTTTCTGTGATTTACGACCAGATCACGAAAAGGCTTAATCATTTTGGACTGCATCTGCATAACTGCGGGAGCTATCCCAGATAATTCCTGATCATTCTGATAAGCTCTTATTATTATTTCTCCCTTTAGATTTTCAAATTCCTTAATTCCCAGATCTGCCCTTGATTTCAAAAAAGCTTCTGTGATTCCTTGATCTTCGGGATCGTACATCTCCATAATATGTCTGTTGATTTCTTGATCAGTAAGCTTGACTGTTGCCAGTGCTCCGCGTTTCCTTGCTTCACGAAGTATTGCCTTGACAAGTGCTACCGAATTAATATCAGCACTGATACAGAAGGATTCTCCTTTTTTGATTTGCAGTGAATGATCCAGCATCAGACAAGCAAGTGTATCCAGCCTTTGATCTCTCATATTCGCCTCCGATAAATAAGAATGTTCTTTTAATTTGAACCTAAAAATACAACTCTTCATATTTTTAGCTTTTTAATCAATAATGCCCGTATATATTTTCTTCAAATATATACAGGCATTATATCACAGAGAATTATAGTTAAGAGAATCTGTTTGCTTACATTATATTGCCGCTTCCAGGGTTTCTTTATCCTGAACAGGCATAACAGTAAGATTCCTGTCGATTTTTTTGACCATACCTGTAAGAACTTTACCATAGCCCATTTCCAGAAATTTGTCATAACCACTATTATTCATATTTGCAATCTCCTGCGTCCATTTTACGGGACTGCAAAGATGCTTGCTTAAGTACTCAGACCAGTCTATATCCTGATCTATGAGTTTGCCGTCAATATTACTGAATACTTTTCCTTTTGCCTTGGCAAAAGTTATCCCGGCAGTATGTTTTTTTAGTTCCTGCGCTGCTGAATTCATAAAAACGGTATGAAAAGCACCACTGACATTTAGTGGCAGGCATCTTTTGGCTCCGGCCGATTTTAAAGCAGAAGCTGCATTTTCGGCCGCTTCCTTTAATCCTGATATTACAAGCTGCCCTGGGCAATTATAGTTCACCGGGAAGACTTGATTTTTAAATTCAGGCTTTTGCAGCAATTCCTCTATTTTTTCAAAATCAAGACCAAGTATTGCATACATTGCTCCTGGATTTTCGGAAGAAGCTTTTTGCATCAATTCTGATCTTATACTTACCAGTTCCAGTAAATCTTTTAGTCCGATAACACCAGCAGCTGCCAGCGCGCTGTATTCTCCCAGAGAAAATCCGGCAAATGCTGATTTCTCTACAGTTAAATCAGTGTTTTCAACATTTAGATTTTCCTGCCAGGCCGACCAAGAAGCCAAACTCATCACTACTATTGCCAGCTGGGCAAAACGTGTTTGCTTGAGCTGTTCTTCGTTTAGGTTCAAAATATCTAAACCGGTAAAATCATGTGCCTGTTCATATATTTTTGCTGCCGCAGAGAAATTATTGTAAATATCAAACCCCATTTTTTCTTTTTGTGAGCCCTGACCGGAAAAAAGATATGCGTTCATAACAAGAACCCTCCTTCTTGACATTAAGATGGTAAAGATTTATCATTAGTATATATTTTGACTATCAAAATATTTGAGTTTCTAAAGATTATAAATAGATTAACTGAATCTGAAAAAAAAATCAATCTCGCTTAATTTTATGTTATGCAGATTTCATTTGGAGGAATAAATGCTTAAAATAAAGACTATTGGTACCGGCACCTATTTACCGGAACTGGTCGTCACAAATAATATGTTATCAGAAATTGTGGATACAAATGACGAATGGATTACATCAAGAACAGGTATTTCGGAGCGGCACTTATCATCAGGTGAACCAACATGGTATATGGCTGCACAAGCTGCTAAAGAGGCGATTGAAGCAGCCGGTATACTAGCGAATGACCTTGATATGATAGTTACTACAACGACGACTCCTGATTATTTTTTTCCTTCGGTTTCTTCAATTGTCCAGGAGGAAATAGGTGCTTCGAGAGCTTTTTGTTTTGATCTTAATGCAGCATGTACTGGGTTTGTCTATGCAATTGATCTTGCTGCCAGGTATCTTAATTCTGATGATATAAATACCGTGATGGTGGTAAGTTCTGAAAATGTAAGTAAAGTTACGGATTATAGTGATCGTGGAACTTGCGTGCTTTTTGGAGATGGCGCAAGTGCAGTTGTTTTAACACGTGGCGATGAAAAAGATAATAGTGCAATGCTGGCTAGCTGCCTTGGCACAAAGGGAGAAGGCGGGAAATATCTTGTCAGTCATGCTTTGCAAATAAAACATCCTTTTATTGCTCAAGATAAGGTATGGCCGGATCGTTTTGGCGATGTTAAAGATCATTATTTAAGTATGGATGGGCATGAGGTATACAGATTTGCCGTATCTGCAATGACGGATTCAATTAATGCAGCTGTGAAAAAAGCAGGGCTGAGTCTTTCGGATCTTAAATATATTATTCCGCATCAGGCGAATTCCAGGATAGTGGATGCATCTGCAAGAAGATTAAAAGCAAAACCTGAACAAATGATTTCTCGTGTTTCTGCTTATGGCAATACCTCATCGGCTAGTATACCGATATGTTTTGACGAACTGGTTAAAGCCAATATAATAAACAGAGGCGATTTATTTGCGATTTGTGGCTTTGGTGCCGGACTTACTTACGGTGCGGCTGTTTTAAGATATTAATATAATTTTTTGTGAGGTATTATATGAAGAATAATAAAATCTGTAATTTGTTTAGTATTGAATATCCTATTATTCAAGGCGGTATGGCTTGGGTAGCGGAAGCGAATCTGGCCGCTGCTGTTTCAAATGGCGGAGGACTTGGCTTGATTGCCGGTGGGTCTATGCCCCCTGACCTTCTACGTGAAGAAATTGAAAAAATTAGAAAACTAACAGATAAGCCTTTTGGTGTAAATATAATGCTGATGAGCCCTTTTGCTGCTGATCTGGCACAGGTTGTTATTGATGAGAAGGTTCCGGTGGTAACAACCGGGGCAGGATCACCTGGTAAATTTATCGATAATTGGAAACAAGCGGGAATTACGGTAGTTCCGGTTGTTGCATCTGTGGCATATGCCAAAAGAATGCAAAATCTGGGAGCAGATGCTGTTGTGGCTGAAGGTACGGAAGCCGGAGGGCATATAGGTGATCTGACTACCATGGTTCTGGTACCACAAATTGTTGATGCAATCGAAATACCTGTAATTGCAGCAGGAGGAATAGCAGATGGACGCGGTATAGCGGCAGCCATGATGCTTGGAGCAGATGCTGTGCAGGTAGGAACCAGATTTCTTGTATCAGATGAGTGTATGATTCATGAGCATTATAAGCAAATGGTTCTTAAGGCAAGAGATATAGATACACAGGTAACCGGAAGAAGCGGTGGACATCCTGTGAGAGCTTTAAAAAACAAATTATCAAGAACATTGATTGAAATGGAGAAAAAAGGCGCATCCTTTGAAGAACTGGAAGAAATTACAGTCGGTTCTTTGAGAAAAGCTGTTCAGGAAGGCTGCAAAGATGAAGGTTCATTTATGGCAGGCCAATCAGCAGGACTTGTTCGTCAAAGCCAGCCGGCGGCTGAAATAATCAGAGAGATGTTTAGTCAGGCAGAGGAATTGCTTGCCGGATCAGGGAGGTTTTGAGATGACACAGACAGCGATAGTAACAGGTGGATCACGTGGAATTGGCGCTGCAATAGCTTTGGCAATGGCAGACGCAGGATACAATGTTGCTTTATCCTATCTAGGGTCTGAGCAAAAGGCTCTGGAAATTGCAGACAAATGTAAATCAAAGGGTGTTAAGGCTATTGCGGTAAAAGCAGATGTTTCAGTAGAAGAAGATTGCCTCAATCTTGTAAAGCAGGCACAGGAAGCCCTGGGATCAATAAATGTTTTAGTTAACAATGCAGGCATTACCAAAGATGGTCTTGCAATGAGAATGAAAACTGAGCAATTCACGCAGGTTATTGACGCAAATTTGACAGGTACATTTATTATGTCAAGAGCAGTTCTTTCGGATATGGTAAAATCAAGAGCCGGCAGAATTATTAATATAACTTCGGTAGCAGGTTTATATGGCAATGCAGGGCAATTGAATTATTCAGCATCGAAAGCAGGCGTTATTGGTTTGACCAAAACTTTGTCTAAAGAAGTTGGCAGCCGTAATATAACGGTCAATGCAATAGCCCCGGGCTTTATTGACACTGATATGACTTCTGTTTTACCTGAAAAGATAAAAGAAAAGGCTTTGGAGAATATCTCCTTAAAGAGATTGGGAACTCCTGAGGATATTGCTTCTGCTGTGGTATTTCTTTCTTCTCCCCAAGCTTCTTATATAACCGGTCAGATTATAGAGATTTCGGGAGGTCTCACTTTATAAATATAATATTTACCCTTTAAATGAGTGAACTGCCTTATATATCAGAAATTTTCTATGCGTTTTTATAGGAGGAAAAATTCCATGACAGATATAAATTCAAAAGAAATCTCATATCGAGGAATGCCCGGCCGCAGGGTGGTTATCACGGGTATGGGGATGATGACTTCGCTTGGTCTTGATTGCAATCAGAACTGGGACGCAGTCAAAGCAGGTAAATGCGGTATTAGCGATATTGAAAACATAGACCTTACAGAGCAGGAAGTCAGCGTGGCGGCTCAGGTTAAAAATTTCGATCCTTTAAATTTTATGGATCGCAAAGAAGCAAGAAGAATGGACAGATATTGTCAGTTTGCTGTTGCCGCTGCTGTTGAAGCAATGGAGCAAAGTGGACTAAAAATGGATATGTATGGTGCGGAACGCATAGGCACTATTATCGGAAGCGGTGTTGGTGGTCTTGAAACTTTATCTGTTGAGTTTGCCAAATTGCATGAGAAGGGACCTAAAAGAATTTCTCCCTTGTTTATTCCGATGATGATATCTAATATGGCTTCCGGCAAAGTTTCTATGATATATGGTACCAAAGGTTCTAATTATTGTGTGACAACTGCTTGCGCATCAGGTACACATGCTATAGGTGAAGCTTTTAGAGCGATAAAATATGGTCATATGGATGCTTGCATAGCAGGTGGTGCCGAAGCCCCGATCACACCAATTGCTTTGGGTGGATTTAATAATATGACAGCTCTGACAAAAGCAACTGACCCTGCTGCTGCATCTTTGCCTTTCGATAAGCGCAGAGGCGGCTTTGTCATAGCTGAAGGTGCAGGGATTGTTGTTCTTGAAGAACTGGATGCTGCTATTGCCCGTAAAGCTAATATAATCTGTGAAATTTCAGGTTATGGTTCTACTGCCGATGCCTATCATATAACCAGTCCTGATCCTGAAGGTAAAGGTGCTGCAATGGCAATGATGCTTGCTATTCAAGAAGCAGGACTTGGTGCAGCCCAGCTGGATTATATTAATGCACATGGAACAGGGACTCCTTTGAATGATAAATATGAAACTTCAGCAATTAAAATAGCTTTGGGTGAGCATGCTCAAAAGGTACTTATAAGCTCTACAAAATCAATGACTGGTCATTTGCTTGGCGCTGCTGGTGCTGTTGAACTCATATATTCGGCATTGGCATTAAGAGATGGTGTGGTTCCGCCTACAATTGGTCTGGAAGAACCTGATCCAGAATGTGATCTCGACTATGTGCCTTTGAAGTCCAGAGCTGCAGATATAAAAACAGCGATTAGCAATTCTCTTGGCTTTGGCGGACATAACGGAACACTATGTATTAAGAAATGGGAGGATTCCTGATGAATTTGCAAGATGTTAAAGAATTAATGGAAACTATGGCTAGAACAGGAGTATCTGTTTTAGATTGGGATAATTGTGGCAGTAAAATTCATCTGGAGCGCAAGGCTGAGATGATTGCAGAGTCGGCTGAAAATATTATGCCGATTGATTATTTGAAAGAAAGTCAAAATAATAAAGCCAGCGAAATCATCAAAAGTCCGACATCAAAAGATACTGCAGGCAAAACTCTGCCTGATTCTTCCGGTGATAATCAGCAGGAAGCAGAGGATGAGGAAGTGGCTGGTGAAATTATTAAATCTCCGGTCGTAGGCGTTTATTACAGTGCCCCCTCTCCTGATAGTGATCCCTTCATTCAGGTTGGAAGTAAGGTAGAGTCAGGAAATACACTGTGCATAATTGAAGCAATGAAGTTGATGAATGAAGTAACGAGCTCCGTTGATGGTGAAGTAGCCGATATTTATGTTGAAAACGGACAACGTGTAGAGTTTGGTCAGCCTCTTTTCAGAATAATCTGATAGTGGTTGTAAATCTGGAGGGAAATATGTCAGAAAAAAAATACCTGCTTGATCGAGAAGAAATAAAAAAAATAATACCACATAGAGATCCTTTTCTTCTGGTTGATGCAGTTGAGTCAATTGATGAAAATAGCATAGTTGCTTATTCTTTTATTACTGGAGAGGAAGATTTTTTTCGCGGTCATTTTCCCCAAAAACCAGTTATGCCTGGAGTTTTGATAATTGAAGCCTTGGCACAGGCAGGTGCGATATGTGTTTTGCAAAGAGAAGAATTCAGAGGCAAAATAGCTTATTTTGCCGGTATAGATAAAGCCAGATTCAAAAAAATCATAAAACCTGGAAATACGTTGAGACTAGAGGCAAAATTAACAAAAATGCGTAGTAATATTGGTTTTGCGACGGTAAAAGCTTTTATGGAAGATGAACTGGCAGTAAGTGCAGATATAATGTTTGCAATAGAAAAATAATTATAAGCGGAGGAACCATGTTCGATAAAATACTGATTGCTAACCGCGGCGAAATTGCTGTAACAATAATAAGAGCATGTAGAGACATGGGTATTAGAACAGTGGCTGTATGTTCTGAGGCTGATAAAACGGCTTTGCACACACAATTGGCTGACGAATGTCTTTGCATAGGTCCGGCAGCTGCAAAAGATAGCTATCTTAATGCCCAGGCAATACTTACTGCCTGTACGATTACAGGTGCCCAGGCAATACATCCGGGATTTGGGTTTTTATCTGAAAATGCTGCCTTTGCAAGGATGTGCAGTAAATGTCAGATCAAATTTATAGGTCCGTCGGATAAAATAATTGAAAAAATGGGTGATAAAGCCCAGGCTCGAAAAACTGCCGTTGAGGCAGGTGTGCCTGTTGTTCCCGGAACACCTGACATAGTGTCTTCATTGCCGGATGCCATGCGTGCAGCTGATGAGATTGGCTATCCCGTTATGATCAAAGCATCTTCAGGCGGTGGTGGCAGAGGTATGAGAATTGCCATGACAGCGGCCGATCTGCCAGGTTCTTTTCAGACTGCAAAAGCTGAAGCCCAGGCTTGTTTTGGGGATGATCGTGTTTACATGGAGAAATTTGTAAGAGATCCTCATCATATTGAGATTCAGTTATTAGCCGATGAACATGGCAATGTGATCCATCTGGGAGAACGTGATTGTTCAATTCAGCGCCGCAATCAGAAAATCCTTGAAGAAGCACAGTCTCCTTTTACCAATGATGAGCTGCGGGAAAAAATGGGTAAAGCTGCCGTTAAACTGGCAAAACATGCGAATTATACAGGTGTGGGAACGATTGAATTTCTGGTTGATGCTGATCATAATTTTTACTTTATGGAAATGAATACCAGAATTCAGGTAGAACATCCGGTTAGTGAGGCAATCACAGGTGTCAATCTTATACAGGAACAAATAAGATCAGCTGCCGGTGAAAAACTCAAACTAAAGCAAAAAGAAATCAAGTTTCAGGGACATTCTATTGAGTGCCGCATAAACGCAGAAGACCCTATGCATAATTTCCGTCCTTGTCCAGGAACAATAAAGAGCCTGCATTTGCCCGGAGGGCCTGGTGTCAGAGTAGACGGATCATTATATCAGGGGTATACAGTGCCTCCATATTATGATTCTTTACTGGCAAAATTAATTGTGCATGCACCGACTCGTACAGAAGCGATAGCAAGAATGCGCAGGGCTCTGATGGAATTTCTGATCAGTGGTATTGAAACTAATATTGATTTTCATCTGGCGATTCTGAGAGATCCTGATTTTATAGCAGGAAAATATAATATTGGATATCTTGGACTTAAAACAGATGCTTTTTTAGGTCAGATGAACCCTTACAAACAGGAGGGATAAAAAATGGTTGTTGAAGTATTAAAACAAATGAGAGACAGATTGGATCAGGACAGCCGGCAAAATGACCTCATCATGCAAAAACAGCAGGAAAAAGATCAAGCAAATGGACAAAAAGATGCCAGTGCGGTGTATACGTATCAGAATCCTGTTCCAGATGATCTATGGCTCCGTTGTCCTGAGTGCAACGGTGTGATGTTTCGTGATGATTTTAAGCGTGCTGCAAGTGTTTGTACCATCTGTGGATATCACTACAGACTTGATAGTAAAGAAAGAATAGATTTAATTTGCGATAAAGACAGTTTTGAACCGTTTGATGAAAATATGACCAGTTTGAATCCGATTGAATTTGCCGGTTACCCGGAAAAATTGGCAGGTCTTAAAGAAAAAACATCTCTAAATGATGCCGTTATAACAGGAAAAGGCAAAATAAATGGCAATAGCTGTTTGCTTGCTGTCATGGACGGAAGGTTCATGATGGGATCAATGGGTTCAGTTGTTGGTGAAAAGATTGCAAGATTGTTTGAGCGTGGTATTGAATTAAAATTGCCTGTAATCTGTTTTACCGTATCAGGTGGAGCACGTATGCAGGAAGGTATTGTTTCGCTGATGCAGATGGCAAAAACATCAGCTGCCGTAGGCAAATTCAATCAGGCGGGATTGTTGTATATTTCTGTACTGACTGATCCGACAACAGGTGGTGTTACAGCCAGTTTTGCAAGCTTAGGTGATATTATTATCTCTGAACCTGGCACTCTTATAGGTTTTGCCGGCAGAAGGGTTATTGAGGGTACTATTGCCGAGGATTTGCCTGAAGGGTTTCAGCGTGCTGAATTTTTGCTGGAGCATGGCTTTCTCGATTTGATTGTTAAAAGAAGTCAGATGAAAGAAAAACTTGCTGAACTTCTTAGTCTTCATAATCCTCGTAAGCTCAAAGTGCATAAAAAGAGTGCTGCTTCTGATAAGTATAAGCAAGATCTGATACCTAATCAGCTTAAAGCTTCTGAACGCTTAAATCTCATCAGGCATAAAAACAGACCTGTTATTACAGATTATTTGCCTCTGATATTTGAAGATGTTATTGAATTGCATGGTGACAGGCTTTTCAAGGATGATCCGGCGATGTGGGCTGGTATAGGGCGGCTTAATGGTCAACCTGTAACAATTGTGGGACACCGTAAAGGTCATACTATTGAAGAAAATTCACATGCTCATTTTGGTATGCCACATCCGGAGGGGTATCGCAAGGCTTTGCGCTTGATGAAGCAAGCTGAAAAATTTGGCCGGCCGGTAATATGTCTGGTAGATACTTCAGGTGCTTATTGTGGTGTAGCTGCCGAGGAAAGAGGTCAGGGAGAAGCTATTGCCCGTAATCTGATGGAAATAATGCAGCTCAATACACCTGTTCTTATCGTTGTTACCGGCGAAGGAGGCAGTGGAGGAGCTTTAGCTATTGGTGTTGGTGATGAATTGGCAATGCTGTCAAATTCCTTGTACTCGGTTATTTCACCACGCGGTTTTGCTTCTTTGCTCTGGAAAGATCCTGCCAGAGAAAGCGAAGCTGCCGATGTACTTAAAATAACGGCTGAGGATCTCATTGAGCTAGGCATTTGTGATGCTATGATTCCAGAACCTGAAGAAGGTGCACATATAAATCACTCGCAGACTGCATCTGCACTTAAGGCTTGGCTTGTGGATTCAGTCGATAGACAACTTGCATTGTCACCTGCCGAGAGACTTGATAATAGATATAAGAAAATCAGGAAAATTGGTAAATTCCAAGAATAAGCTTTGTTTTATTAACTATACACTCGATTCACTATAGTATACAATTACTATAACAAATACAAAAACACAGCCGGCGAAAAGGCTGTGTTTTTTATAAAAAAAGATTATTATATTAATACTTTTACCCAAAAAATAATGAGGTGCATATAAATGAATAATAATTTGCCTACATCTTATTTCAAGAAAAACAGGCAGGAAATATGTGATCTGATGCATGATGGATCTTTGGCTATACTATGTGCCGGGCAACCTCCGGAAAAAACAGCAGATCAGAAATATGATCATTTTGCAGATCGTTCTTTTTTTTATCTGAGCGGAGTTGAGCAGGAAAAATCTATTTTGCTATTGTGCAGAAGCAAGGATAAAAACAGAGCTATTCTTTTTATTTCTCCTGATGATTTAATGTATGAACGATGGAACGGTAAAAGATTAAGTCGGCAGGAAGCGGCAAATCTTTCTGGCGTTGACGAAGTAATTTACCTTGATTCATTAGAAGGTATACTGGCAGATATGTTTGAAACTTTTGCAATACAAAGAGTATGGGTTGATAAAACGGCAAAAAATCAACAGGCTTTATCTTTGCAGAAAAAAATAATCGAATTACTAAGCCGTCAACGCAAAATAAATATATTGTCGGATCTGTCTCCACTTTTGATTCAGCTGAGAATGATAAAAAAACCTGAAGAAATAGAATTAATAAAAGCTGCTGCGGAATTAACAGGTGATGGCATTAAGGCAATGATTAGTCAACTAAGACCAGGGCTTTCTGAATATCATCTCTGGAGCGAGTTTAATCATGTTCTTAGCCAGTCAGGATGTCTTCAACCAGCTTTTCCACCTATTGTCGCTGCAGGTGAAAATGCCTTGTGCCTTCATCATATGCAACCTTATGGAAAAATAAATGACGGTGATCTTGTACAGGTGGATGTCGGAGCCGTAGCGTGTAACCTGTGTGCAGATATCTCGAGAGTTTTCCCGGCAAATGGTAAATTCTCTGAAAAACAGCTTAAAATCTATAATATTGTTAGGGCTTGTCAGGAAACCGCCTTTTCTATGATTAAGCCTGGTATAAAAATAACCGACATAAATCAGGCCTGTCGTAAAACGGCTTATAATGGACTCAGGAAGCTTCATCTGATTGAAGAAGATCCATCAAAAACAGGTGATTATTTCTGGCACAGTGTATCGCATCATCTTGGGCTTGATGTTCATGATATATGCCATAGAGAAGCTGTTTTGCAGCCTGGAATGGTAATTACTGTCGAGCCGGGAGTATATGTGACTCAGTGGGGTATTGGTATCAGAATTGAAGACGATGTACTGGTAACAGAAGATGGCTGCAGTCTTCTGTCTGCAGCCATCCCGAGAGAAGCATATGAAATTGAAAAATTGATGGCAATCTCACAGCCATAGATTACTTAACTGCTTTGCCATATTGCCAAATTTAAAGATGTAAAAGATCAATAATCTGTTTTTTATACTTGAGAAAATTTTCTGAAGTATTGAAATCAAGGTTTCTTGGTCTTTTTTCAATTATTTTTATTTCATGCAGAATACGCCCTGGTATGCCTGTCATAATATAAAGGCGATCCGATAATAATATAGCTTCATCAATATCATGAGTAATAAAAAGTGTAGACATATTGATTTTGTTAATCAGATCAAGATACCATTTATGTATTCTTCTTTTTGTCAAAGCATCAAGGGCACTGAAAGGTTCATCCAGTAATGTGACATGGCTGCCAAAAAGATGTGTTCTCAATAAAGCTGCTCTTTGCCGCATCCCTCCGGACAGTTGCCCAGGGTACTTTTGTCCCGCTTCATCAAGTCCGAACTGAGAAAGAAATTTTTCAGCCTCGGACCGGGCCTGTTTTTTGCCTTTTCCTTTTAATAGCAGAGGCAAAGATACATTATCAATTACAGTCTTGTGCGGCAGCAAAAGATCTTTTTGCTGCATATAACCTAAAAGTCCGGTTTTGCCCGTGATATCCTGATCCTCAAGTATTACACTACCTTCATCAGGAGAGGCAAGACCAGAAATAACATTGAAAAGAGTACTTTTGCCAGAGCCGCTTACTCCCAGAAGGCCTACCAATTCTCCTTCGCAAAGATGAATTGAAATATCCTCAATAACGGGCATGTCCTGATATTTTTTTGTTATATTGACTGTTTTTAATATCGTTTTCAATTTAATCACCTAGATATTCGTTCGTAAAACCTTCGCCTGGTTCAAGCTTACGCCCGATCAGTTCATTTTCAAACATCCAGTCCATAAATGAATCCCATCTTGACTGATCAATATAGCCCCATTGCTGAACTTCTGCCTTATAATGCTCTGTAAGCCATTTCTGACTTGCTGCAACAAGATCAGGGTCAAGCTCAGGAGCCTGTGCCAGCAGATATTCTGCAGCAGCTTCGGGATTTTCGATTGCAAATTCATATCCTTTAGCAGTTGCTTCAAGAAATTTGGCAGCTGTTTCTGAATTTTCTTTAAGATAATCTTCAGAAGATGCCAGAACAGGTGTATAGAAATCAAGTACGCTATCTGTTTTACCAAAATCAATAAAATTAGTCTCAAGTCCTGCCAGCTCGGCAGCTATTCCGTCCCAGCCATAATATATCCAGACCATGTCAATATCTGTCTGCAAAGCTGCAACTACGTCCATAACTGTGTTTGGAATCATTTCCACTTTTCCGTAATCACCACCATCTTGTTCAATAATAGTGCTGAGAATTGCTTTTTCAATTGGGGTATCCCAAGTGGCATATGAATGTCCTTCCATATCTGCAGGCGATGTAATATTTTTATCAGCCAGAGAAATAATCCCTGATGTATTGTGTTGAAGTAATGTCGCCACTGTTATCACTGGAAGAGGATTTTCTGTGCTGAGCGCAGCGGCAATCTCTTCTTGGAAAGTAACACAAAAATCTGCTCGGCCTGATGCAACAAGAGACAGGGCACTGCTTTCTCCTGGCTGAATAATTTCCACATCAAGACCAGCTTCCTCATAATAACCCAGATAACTTGCTGCATATACCCCGGTATGATTTGTATTTGGTGTCCAGTCAAGCAAGAATTTCACTTTGATTAAATCCTGTGTTTCTTCAGTAGACGTTGTTTCGTTGTTTGATGTTGTCTCTGTTGTGGTTTGGGTATTGTTGCATGCCATTAATAATGTAAAGGTAAAAATTAATACCAGAACAATCGTAGTCAATCTAAAAAGTTTTTTCATTTAGTTAAGTCCTCCTTAATGGGTTCAATATCTTCTTCGCGTAATCTTTTCCAGGGAGTAGTAATTTTTTCGAGCCAGACTACCACTCTGATCAAAATAAGACTGATGATCATGATAAGAAAAATAACAGCAAACATACGGTCAAAGGTATATGATCTTTTTACCCTTATCATATAAACCCCCAGACCTTCATTACCACCAAGCCATTCTGCTATTACTGCTCCGACTATGGCATATGAAACCGCTATTTTCAGCCCGGAAAAAAAGCCTGTAATTGCAGCCGGCCATTTTACATGACGGAAAATTTGCCCTGATTTTGCACCCATTGCGCGCATGAGATTGATGAGATCCGGATCGCTTGATTTAAAACTGTCGAGCAGGGCTACTGCAATAGGGAAAAAGCAAACCAAAACAATAAGTGCGATTTTTGGAGCCATTCCATAACCCATCCAAAGAACAAGCAATGGTGCAATTGCTACGGTGGGAATTGTCTGGCTTATAACCATCAGCGGGAAAAAAGCTCGATACAGCCAGCTGTAATGATCCATTGCCGATGCTAGAGCAAATGCTAATATAACTGAAATGCCCAGTCCGGCAAAAGCCTCAGTCAGCGTAACTCTGGCATGAAACATCAGATCAGAAAAATTGTTTTTGAAAGCCAAAACAACATCAACCGGCGAAGGCAGCATGTATTTCGGTACAATTTCCGCTGAAGATAAAAATTGCCAGCCCGCGATGATTAACAGAATTATCAATGCAGGATATACTTTATCATTGATGTTTGCTGATTTTTTCATCAATACTAAGAACACTTCCTCCCGGATTATAATTTATCTTTACGTATGACATGATACTGGGAGCACCTGCTCTTATACATGCCAGCTGGCACTCTTTGATCAGATCCATTAATTGATCAAAATCACCTTCAACCGTTGTCTCAAAAGGACCGACTACTGTCTTGAGACCGGTGGCTTTTATTGTTGCAATGGCTTCATCAACAATTCTAATTAGTTCGGCGCCTTCTGCCTGTGGCAGTACCTGAATTGCAATACTTGTATTTGACATTTTTTCCTCCTCTGGATATTAAAAAAGCTTCCCTGGAACAGGGAAGCTTAAATACGGATACACATGAATCTTGACTTTGTTGCCATGATCATTCCCTCCGCCAGCATTACCTGGTTCAGGTTCAAGGGTTCACTTCGTTTAACGAAATGTCTCAGCCTGCTTTCAGCAAGCTCCCCATAATCTTTTTTTCTATTTTCGACAACATTATGGCAGTACTTTATGTTTATGTCAAATCTTTCTGTTGACACATTTTTATACACTTATTACAATACCCTTTATGCCTAATATGTGTGTATAATATAATAAGTGTGTAAAATGCTGCTTTACATCAAGATAGAGCAGTTAAAATGGAGGGTTCAGATGTCAACAAAGTTTATTTTTATCACCGGAGGTGTTGTATCCGGTATAGGTAAAGGAATAACAGCGGCTGCTCTGGGACGTTTGCTTAAAGCCAGAGGACTTAAAGTACGTAATCAAAAATTCGATCCTTATATCAATGTCGATCCTGGGTTGATGAGTCCTATGCAGCATGGTGAGGTATTTATCACAGAAGATGGTGCTGAAACAGATCTTGACATCGGTCACTACGAAAGATTCACAGATGAGAATCTCACAATAGAAAGTGATATTACTTCTGGAATGATTTACAGAGATGTTATCCAAAGAGAACGCGAAGGCGGATACATGGGAGCGACAGTTCAGGTAGTGCCTCATATCATAAATGAAATTAAAGAGCATATGTTTAATGTTTCTCAGCATGGACATCCTGATGTTGTTTTAACGGAGATCGGTGGTACTGTAGGTGATATGGAAAGCCAGCCATATCTTGAAGCAATCAGACAGGTTCGTAATCAGGTTGGCAGAGATAATGTGCTTTTTATACATGTAACACTTGTGCCTTACTTGCGTAAAGCAGGTGAGATTAAAACCAAACCTACTCAGCATTCAGTTCAAAAACTTCTTGCACTTGGTATACAGCCGGATGTCCTTGTCTGCAGAAGTGAAATGGCACTTGACAAGAGTATTCGCGAAAAAATCGCCTTGTTCTGCAATGTTGATTCTGATTGTGTTATTCCCAATCTTGATATAGATTCAGTTTATCAGCTGCCTCTTGTACTGGAAGAAGAAGGACTTGCTAAAGTTGTTTGCCGAAAATTGGGCGTTGCCCAGTTTGTTGAACCTGATCTTAATGACTGGCAGCAGCTTGTTCACAAACAGAGCTTGATTCGTAAACAGCTTAAAATATCCCTAGTAGGAAAATATGTTTCTTTGCATGATGCTTATTTGAGTGTAGTAGAGGCTTTGCAGCATGCAGGAATTTCTAAAGGCACATCTATTGAACTCGACTGGATAAGCAGTGAGGATATAGAATCCGAAGGTGCTGAAAAATATATTGCAGGTTCAGACGCTGTTATTGTTCCAGGCGGTTTTGGTCCAAGAGGAATGAATGGCATGATTATGGCTGCCGGATATGCCAGAGAACATAATATACCATTCCTTGGTATCGGGCTTGGCATGCAGATGGCTGTGGTCGAGTTTGCGCGTTCTCAGGCAGGTATTAAAGATGCTCATAGTGGAGAAGCTGAGCAAGATGGTCCGGAACTTTTTATATTGCCTGATTATGACGGTACTGCCAGCTGTACGGCCGATTTGCCAATGAGAAGAGGCAGCTTTGATTGCCAATTGCTTGAAGAATCAAAACTGGCAAATATATATGGCAAAGTTGAAATATCAGAAAGACATCATCATAGACGTGAATTTAATGTAGAATACAAAGATCGTCTGGAACAGGCAGGTCTGGTATTCAGCGTATGGGAAAAAACAGAACACCTGATTGAGGCCTTTGAATACAATGAGCATCCATGGTTTGCAGGTGTTATATATCATCCAGAGTTCAAGTCAAGACCGACAAAACCGCATCCATTATTTGAAAGTTTTGTTCGTGCTGCTCTTGATTATCGTCGTAGTCAAAACTAAACCGGAGGTATTACATAATATGGCTAAAATATTTGAACAGGAATCACGTACATTTAGTGAATATCTGCTTATCCCAAATTTAACACAAAAGGATTGTACTCCTGAAAAAGTTGATTTGAGAACTTCTATTGTAAAGTATCGTAAGGGTAAAGAAGAAAGCAGATTAAGTCTAAATGTACCGGTTGTATCAGCTATAATGCAGGCTGTATCGGATGATGGTATGGCAATAGCCCTGGCACGCAGCGGCGGTGTCTCTTTTATCTTTGGTTCGCAGTCTATTGAAAAGCAGGCTGCCATGGTCAGGCGTGTGAAAAAATATAAAGCCGGTTTTGTAACCAGTGACAGTAATTTAACTCCTGAAGCCACTCTTCAGGATATTCTTGCTGTAAAGGAAAGAACCGGTCATTCGACTGTTCCTATTACAGATGATGGAACAGCAAATGGTAAATTATTAGGTATAGTAACAAGCAGAGATTATCGTGTTTCCAGAACAGATCCAGATACCAAGGTTAAAGATTTTATGACACCACTTGATCATCTGATATATGCCAGAGAAGGTATTAATCTTAGTGAAGCCAATGATATTATCTGGGATAATAAAATTAATCAGCTGCCAATAGTAAGTGCTGATGGTAGATTGGTAGGACTTGTTTTCCGCAAGGATTATGATGAGCATAAAGAAAATCCTACTGAATTGCTGGATGATCACAAGCGCCTCATCACCGGTGCTGGTATTAATAGTCGTGATTACAAGGAGAGAGTTCCTGCACTGGTAGAAGCAGGTGCCGACGTTTTGTGCATCGACTCATCTGATGGCTACAGCGAATGGCAGGCAGAGACTTTAAGATGGATAAAGAATGAATATGATGCCAATGTTATGGTTGGAGCAGGAAATGTTGTAGATGCAGAAGGTTTTAGATATCTGGTAGAGGCAGGTGCCGACTTCGTTAAGGTAGGCATTGGCGGCGGATCTATCTGCATTACCCGTGAGCAGAAAGGAATCGGTTGTGGACAGGCATCAGCTGTTCAGATTGTAGCAGCTGCCAGAGATAAATATTTTGAAGAAACAGGTATTTATGTGCCGATATGTTCTGATGGCGGTATCGTATATGATTATCATATGACATTGGCCTTGGCGATGGGTGCTGATTTTATCATGCTGGGACGTTATTTTGCCCGTTTTGATGAAAGTCCTACCCGTAGACTTATGGTCAATGGTACCTATGTAAAAGAATACTGGGGTGAAGGTTCAAACAGAGCACGCAACTGGCAGCGATATGATGATGGCGGTACCGGTGGCAAAATGGCTTTTGAAGAAGGTGTAGACTCATATGTACCTTATGCCGGTAAACTAAAGGACAATCTTGACATCTCTATGGCAAAAATCAAAGCAACAATGTGTGCCTGCGGATCACTATCGATTCAGGAACTGCAGCAAAAAGCAAGAATGGTTGTTGTTTCGGCAACCAGTATAGTTGAAGGCGGAGCACATGATGTCATTCAGAAAGAAAGTGAAAGACGCGGTTAAATGAGCTGTCAAGCCTGTATTTTTCAAATCAGGCTGTTCAGCCAGCTTCTGTACTGATATAATTACAAACTGTGATCAATGAAAGGGGACATATAGTTATGGCTGAGAAGGTATATGAATTAACACAAGCTGGGGTGAATAAACTCCATGAGGAATTAAATAACAGAAAAACAGCTATTGCTGCTGAAATCGCTGAGCGTTTAAAAGAAGCCAGAGCTTTAGGTGACCTTTCTGAAAACTCTGAGTATGATGATGCCAAAGAAGCACAGGCTGAAAATGAAATCCGTATAATGGAAATAGAGGCTATCCTGAAAAACTCACGTGTTATTGATGAAGAAGAAATCAGTAAGACAAAAGTTTCGTTGGGTGCTTTGGTTACAATCAGAGATGAGGGTACGAAAGAGGAAATAGAATATACTCTTGTAGGAGCTAAGGAAGAAAACATTTTTGAGAATAAAATATCAAGTGATTCTCCCGTTGGTGCTGCTATAATGGGGAAGAAAAAAGGTCAGGTTGTAGATGTACATGCTCCTGTAGGCATTCTACGTTATAAAATAATTAAAATAGCCAAACCTTCCTGATTTTTTGAAGGATCCGGTATTAAAACAGGCACCGATACGTTCTGCCGGCTCGGTGCTTTTACTTATTATAAAAGAGGTAAAATCATGAGTGAAAATATTGTAAAAAATGAACAGCAGCCAGAGGAACAAATTATTACTGCCCAGGAAATGCATGAACAGATGAGGGTAAGACTTGCTAAGCTTAAAGAATTAGCAGATTCAGGCAAAGATCCTTTTGAAATTGTAACTTATAATGTTTCAAATCATAGTAGAGATATAACAGATGATTTTGAAAATATGGAAGGGCAGCATGTTTCTCTTGCGGGAAGAATAATGAGCAAAAGGGGCATGGGTAAAGTGAGCTTTTGTGATCTTGTTGATCGTAAAGGACGTATACAGCTTTTTACCAAGATAGATGAGCTTGGAGAAGAATCGTATGCGGAATGGCAAAAGTTGGATATAGGTGATCTTGTAGGTGTAGAAGGCGAAGCTTTCCGTACTAAAAGGGGAGAAATATCAATAAAAACAAAAGCCTGGACATTACTTGCAAAGACATTGCGTCCTCTTCCGGAGAAATATCATGGACTTAAAGATACAGATACAAGATATAGACAAAGATACCTTGATCTGATAATGAATCCTGAAGTCAAAAATACTTTTGAAAAACGCAGTAGAATTATAAGATCTCTTAGAAAGCAGCTTGATCAGCAGGACTTTATTGAGGTTGAAACCCCGATTTTAAATACAATTCCGGGAGGCGCATCTGCCAGACCTTTTGTTACACATCATAATGCTCTTGATATTGATCTTTATTTACGCATAGCACCAGAGCTTTATCTAAAAAGATTGATTGTCGGCGGCTTTGAAAGAGTTTATGAAATCGGAAGAACTTTTAGAAATGAAGGTATGTCGGTTAAGCATAATCCTGAGTTTACATTGCTTGAACTCTATCAGGCATATACAGATTACAAAGGCATGATGGAGCTTACGGAAAATCTCATTGCTGAATGCTCCAGAGAGGTTATGGGAACAACTGTGATTAATTATCAAGGCACAGAAATTGATCTGACTCCACCTTTCTGCCGTCTTTCGATGACTGAAGCGATAAAGCAGTATGCAGATGTTGATTTTGATAAGATTAGTGATACCGCACAGGCAATAGATATTGCCCGCGAACATGATTTGCCAGATATTGATAAAGCTATGAGTAAAGGCGATATTATGAATCTTTTCTTCGAACATTATTGTGAAGACAAACTGATTCAGCCAACTTTCATTTATGACTATCCTTTAGAGATATCACCTTTGACAAAAAAGAAGCCGGGTAAACCTGAACTTACTGAAAGATTTGAGCTCTTCATAAATGGTCGTGAACATGCCAATGCATATTCTGAGCTAAATGATCCTGTGGATCAGAGAGAGCGTTTTGCTATGCAGCTAAAAAAACGTGAGGCCGGAGACGATGAAGCAAATCTGATGGATGAAGATTTTTGTGTTGCATTGGAATATGGACTTCCGCCAACAGGTGGTCTGGGAATCGGTATTGACAGACTTGTTATGCTGCTTACTGATTCATATTCAATCAGAGATGTTCTGTTGTTCCCGACCATGAAACCACAGTGACAAAAAGATGAGACTTTTTATGTGAGGTGACGAATTGCTGACAAAAGAACAGTGCCTGGAAATACTTGAGCTTGATGGCTCGGCTTCCGAATGGGATATTGAAAGCAAATATTCCGTAATGGTGAAAAGATACCGTAATCAGGATAGTGACGAAGCAAGGCAAAAGCTTGAAGATATTGCTTTGGCATATAATATCCTTACCGGAAGATATATTGAGCCAGAACCGGTTAATCCCAGACTCGAAAAAGTTGTGGCAGGCAAAAGTTTAAAACAATGGCAAACTATTTGGCATTATGGCAAATGGCCGTTGCTTATTGTCGTGATTATACTTGTCATTGCTATATCTTTGATAAGTTCTATCATTAAGAATGAACCTTCTGATTATTCGGTTGTTGTAATGGGACATTTTTCTACAGGAAATCATACGACAGATGCTTTGACAGACTATCTGAAAGAACAACCTGCAGTCACTATCAATAATCCTGATATCCATATAATTCCGGTTTTCTTTGACGATGCTGCATTGGATTCTGAGGATTATGATGAAGAATCTTCAGATCAGTTGGATATTGATAATGATTCACAGGATATTGAAGTATCTGAAGAAGGATTCGATACAGTTCCACAGATTGATGCCCAGTCTCAATACGCCTTTACTATGAAATTGGTTACCTTGCTTTTTTCAGATAATATAGATATCTTCTTATCTACTCAAAATGCATTTGACCGCTATGTTTCGCAAGGTGTATTTTTAGATATTGAAGAAGTTTATGAAAATATCCAGGATTTGCCGCAGGAAATACTGGATAAAATCAAACCTGTTTATGGTGTCATAGAAACTGAAAATGATGAACAGACAGAAGGCATCGAGCAAGGTTCTGAATCAAGTGATATAAATGAGCAAGCAAAAATGTATGGTATAGATGTTAGTGAACTGCAGTTGTTTGAAGGTATGGATATCTGGTTTGGCGATGGACAGATTATTTCTGTTGGTGTAAAAGTAAGAGACCCGCAAGATACAATGCAGATTATCGAATATTGGATCAGAGATTATGCGAGGATGGCAGAAAGAGCTGAGTATTATGAGCAGAATCTGCCGCAGTTTTGATTAATAAACCGGTTTAAGATCTACTGCTTTATACAGTTCTTCTACTTCCTTTTTAGTCAATAAACGACACTTGCCTGGAGCTAAATTATTATCTAATATAAGAGGGCCTGTTTGCTGCCGGTGAAGTTGAAGTACTCTTCTGCCGGTGGCTAGCATCATGCGTTTTACCTGATGATACTTACCCTCATGGATTGTAAGAACGGCTTCTTGACTGTTAATAATTTCTAGTTTTGCCGGCTTGCAATTCAAACCATCAGCTAAAATTAAGCCATTTGAAAAAATTGTGATATCATCATTGTCGAAAGGCTTACCTTGGGCTTTAACATAATATGTTTTCCAGATGCCCCAGCGCGGGCCTGTCAGACGGTGACATAAAGTGCCGTCATTAGTCAGAACAAGAAGTCCGGTTGTGTCTCGATCTAAGCGCCCTACCGGAAAAATACCACGGTTTTTCCATTTCTCCGGGATTATATCAGATATTGTTGGTAATCTTTTATCGTCAAGGGCGGTTATCAGACCTGAAGGTTTATTCATCATCAAATGAATATTTTGGTGAATTTCTGCCTTAAAACCTGAAACATGTAAATTAGGAAAATCGTTTTCAGTCACATCAAAACCAGGGTCTGTAAGTTTAATGCCATTTAAACTGACAGATCCTTTTTTAATAAGCGTTTTCACCTCAGTACGTGAACCATAACCGGAATTTGCAAGGCATTTATCTAATCTCATGTACCTATTATAACACCAGCCAAGAAGTTTTTGTTGTACCAGGTATAAGTATCATAGGTAATTATTGATTTGTCTGGCAGGCTCTACTGAATAGTGTTACAATAGAACTAATGCTTTATTTTTTGAAAGGAGGCTGCCTGCCCATGGCAACTCGTGTTATCAATCTGGAAAAAGGCTTACCCAGAGTAGATTCAGCGATGTTAAGACTAAAACTTGAATTAAGTACTTTAAAAAAGTCAGGTGTCAAGAATATTAAAATTATTCATGGCTATGGCTCAGGTGGTACCGGCGGAGCAATTCGTAGTGCAACGCAACAATATTTGAGAGATCAGTTAAGACAAGGCAGAATTAAAGCTTTTTGTCCTGGCGAATCTTTCGGCCCCTTTGAAAATAGTGGTCGTGAAATTGTTAATATGGCACCGGCTTTCCGCCGTGATCCTGATTGGGGAAGACAAAACGATGGGGTGACTATAGTTGTGATTTAAGAAAATTAAAACAATTATTATATTGCTTATATCTTTTGGATTATTCAAAAAAACCGGTTGAAATAGCTTTCAGCCGGTTTTTACATGCATTTTACACAAAAATAATAGTGGTATTAAGTCATACTGATAATATAGTATCGTTAAGGAATATTTTTAATAAGGTTATATTTTGTGCCGGAGAAATACAGGCTGTGGCAAATAAAAATAAAGGATGTATAAAATGGTGACTAGAGTAGGTTTTGAGAAGGAAATGATTTTGCTGCATGAAGAAATAATCAGAATGGGTGCTCAGGTTGAACATGCAATTGAAGAGGCTATCGCTGCTCTGATAGAACAGGACATAAAAAAAGCACAACATGTTATTGATAGTGATGATATTGTCGATAATATGGAAAGAGTTATTGATAGGCACTGTGTAGATATAATAGCCAGACAGCAGCCCGTTGCCAGAGATTTAAGAGATGTTACATCTACACTTAAATTGATAACTGATTTGGAAAGAATTGCAGATCATGCCAGCGATATTTCCGAGAGGGTTATCTCTTTAGCTGGTATGCAAAACAAAATACCTGTGCCCTATGATATAGTTACAATGACCAAGATTGCCAGAAAAATGTTGCATAGCTCGCTTGATGCCTATGTTGAACGCAATCATGAGCTTGCTGTTCAGGTTATAAATATGGATAATAGAGTTGATGAATTGTATTTAAAAATAAAGTCATATCTTGTTCGGCTGATGTCTGTCGATAGAGAAAATGTTCCTCAGCTTGTCGAGATGCTTTTGATCTGTAAATATGTTGAGAGAATAGCAGATCATGCACAAAATGTTTCTGAATGGGTGGTTTTTTTCATAGAAGGCAGACTCAAAGACGAAATAGAGTATTGACAGCAGGAAAGAAGGAGAACAAATGCCTAAGCCTTTTATTGTACTAGTCGAAGATGATGCAGTTATTTCTGAGTTGCTCGTTTTTAATTTGCAAAATGAAGGTTATCAGATTAAAAACTTTCGAGATGGAAAGTCATTGATAACAGCTTTAGAAAATGATCAGGATATTAGTGTTTCACTTTTTATTCTTGATATTATGCTTCCAGGCATGGATGGCTTTCAGATATGTTCACATTTGCGGCAAACTGAACGTTTTTCGTGGGTTCCTGTTTTGATGCTGACAGCAAGAGGGTCAGAAAGTGATAAAGTCAAAGGTCTGGAAACGGGTGCAGATGATTATTTAACAAAACCGTTCGGAATGAGAGAATTCATGGCTAGGGTACAGGTTCTTAACAGAAGATTTAATCAGATCAGCCGATTAAAGCAAGAATTCCCAAACCAGACGGATAAGGATGATTTTATACCTGATAAAGCGAGTGGTGAAGAATATTTAACCGGCGCTGTATTAAATGATGATTTAACCAGACCCGGCATGATATGTTCACATGAAATAACGATTGATGATGTAAGACATCGTGTCTATAAAAAAAATGTGGAGATAGAAATGACCCACAGAGAATATGAGCTCTTAAAATTTCTGATGATTCACCGTGGAGTTGCATACAGCAGAGATGATCTTCTCAATTATGTCTGGGGTTATGAGTATAGTGGTGAAACAAGAACTGTAGATGTACATATTAGACAATTACGGCGCAAATTGGAAAATGATGATTCCAATCCTGTTTTAATTGAGACCGTTAGGGGACGCGGTTATCGCTTTTGTGAAAACAATTTAGATCAATAAATTTTCGTCAGGACTGCCCTGGGAGGATGAAATGCTTAAAAAACTATATGCTCTTGTTATTGCTGTTGTAGTAATGGCTGTATTAGTTACTGCTCTCGTTGCATTTGATATTGTCAATCAATACAATGATGAAGCTGCCCATAGATATCTTTTATCTATGTCTCAACTGATAAAAAATGAAATCAGGGATGGGAAAACAGTTGAAGCTTCTGCTGAAAGTGCTTTAAAAGTTTTCTCAGATGAGGAGGATCATCTTAGAGTAACAATCGTTGATAAAAATGGTAAGGTTATATTCGATAATAAGGCAAATATTGAGCAGATGGATAATCATCTTTATCGTCCCGAGATTGCCTATGCATTCAAAAACAAAGACGTAGGCAGTGCGATTCGTTCTAGTGATACTGTCGGTGAAGATATGCTCTATCTGGCTGTCTATGATGATTCAGAAATTGTTATAAGAACTGCTATGCCAATAATTGCTCATAAATCAGGTATATATAATCTAATGACAACTTCCTTGATTATCTTGTTTATTGTAGCTTTGTTTCTGGCGATAACGGGAAGTTTTATTGTCAGATATGTAACAAAACCGCTTGAAAGTCTTAAACAAGCAGCATTATCTATGACTAAAGGCGATCTTTCTGCAAGGGCAGATGTTATTAACGATAAATCTTCTGAAACGGCTACTTTGTCATTGGCGTTTAATGATATGGCTGCAAAACTTCAGCAGAGTGTTGAGGAACTGGCAGACAGAAATGCAAGACTAGACGCTATTCTTGATGCCATAACAGATCCTGTGCTTGCTGTGGGAGAACGTTGCGCGGTAACGTTTATGAATGCTTATGCCCGTTCTGTTTTCGGCAGAGATCTTGATCCGGATAAAGCCGTATATCCACTTGTTTTGATTACCCACAGTCAGGAAACAGAACAGTTGGCCGAAAAAGCAATGGCGGAGAAAACTATCGTTACAGCAGAAATGGCACTTGATACCGAAACCGGCGAACAAATATATCATATTGTTGCTTCGCCAATTCGTAGCGGGTTAAGGGATGGTGTAATTATTACTTTTCACGATATAAGTCAGGCAAAACGTGTACAAAAAATGAGAAGTGATTTTGTTGCCAATGTAACACATGAATTAAAAACTCCTTTGACATCTATAAGAGGTTTTATCGAAACATTAAAAGACGGTGCTATTGAAAAGCGTGATATTGCAGAGCGTTTTCTTGATATTATTGATATAGAAGCAGAAAGATTACATAAGCTTATCGACGATATTCTTATTTTATCTGAGATAGAATCTGTCAGACTGGATAAGGAAAAAGAACCTTTTGATCTTAACGCTTTGATTGATGATGTAGCTGTGCTGCTTGATGATCAGGCCGTTGAACATCAGGTTTCGCTGGTGCTGTCACAGGAACCTTCGGAGCTAAAAGTTACTGCCAGTAGACATAGACTGAAACAACTTTTGATAAATCTGGTCGATAATGCCATCAAATATAATAATGAGGGCGGTAAGGTTTTTGTCTCGGCTAATAGACTGGAAAATGGTAATGTTGAAATATTGGTTCGTGATACAGGTCCGGGAATAGAAAAAGAACATCAGGAAAGAATTTTTGAGAGATTTTACAGGGTAGATAAAAGCAGGTCACGTGAATTAGGCGGAACTGGTCTTGGTCTTTCTATTGTTAAGCATATTGCCCAGCTTTACAATGGGAAGGCAAGTCTGGATAGTATACCGGGAGAAGGCTCGACATTTAAAGTTATTCTTGATATCTGATTGTTATCTATCTTTGCATTTTTGATCTTATAAATAAAATTCAAGGCATATCTGTATTAATGATTTTACAGGTATGCCTTTTGTCGTGCTATAATGCATTAGTGAAAATATACAGGAGGCAGACAATGACTGTTAACAAAAGTAATTTGATTTTTCCCGATGATAAAGCTAATTTGCCAGAATCATGGCAAAATTTTGTTGATGCTTGCGAAAATTGCAAACAATGTGGCTTACATGCTTCCAGAGAAAATGCTGTAGTCTGCAGAGGTTCTTTGCAGGCTCCACTTATGATTATTGGAGAGGGTCCTGGTGCTGAAGAAGACGAACAGGGATTGCCTTTTGTAGGTGCATCAGGGCGCCTGCTGAATCTGCTATTAGCTGCTTATGGACTGACGCCTGATACTTATCATATCTGTAATATAGTTAAATGCCGTCCACCTGAAAACAGGGTGCCTTCTCCTGAAGAAGCGAAGGCATGCAAAAATCTTCTGGCTGTTCAGTTTAAGCTGGTAAAACCTAAATTGATTGTTTTATTAGGTGCTACTGCTTACAAGTATTTTACGAATGGTCAGGAAGGAATCACGAAAATACGTGGTCAGTGGATAGAAAAAAATGGGTATTTCATAATGCCTACATTTCATCCGGCATACATTCTTAGAAATAATTCCCAGAGAATACATCTCTGGCATGATATTGGCATGGTAAGAGACAAATTGGAAAAGCAGGGATATATTAAACCCCTGCCCGAAATTCCGCAAATGCCTGCCGGCCGCAGATAATGATTCTGCAAAAAGAAGCTTTTTAAATATTCAGCCAAGCAATAGCAGACTAATAGCCATTACCACCATGCCGGCAACTGTTCCGTAAATGGAAAGATGTGGTTCGCCATATTCTCTTGCTGCCGGTAATAGCTCGTCAAGAGAAATAAATACCATTATTCCGGCTACTGAGGCAAAAACCACTCCTAGTAATACATCATTTATAAATGGCATTAATATCAGATAGCCGATTAAGGCTCCAAGGGGTTCTGCAAGTCCTGAGAGAAACGAATATTTAAAGGCTTTGCGTTTGCTGCCTGTCGCATAATAAACAGGCACAGATACTGCAATCCCTTCAGGAATATTATGTATGGCAATAGCGATGGCTATAGGAACTGCTATGGTAGGATTTTGTAAAGCTGCTATAAAAGTAGCCAGTCCTTCTGGGAAATTGTGAATTGCAACAGCCAGTGCTGTGAATACACCCATTCGCATTAGTTTGCTTTTGGCTTTCTCAGAATTAATAGCTATATTGCCAAAAGCATCAGCTTTTTCTTCCTTTATACTTGCTTTAATTTCTTCATCTGACTGATCTTCTTGTATTTCAGGATAAGCTAGTTCGCATATTTTAACTCCATCCTCATTAACATAACAATTTTCAGGTTTCATTTCTTCAATACGATGCATTTCATGAGGGTTTTCTGCACTGGGAACGAATTTGTCAATTAAACCTATAAGAAGCATGCCACCAAAAAATGCGGCAACAGTTAACCATGCTCCTGAACTTTTACCCATTTCCTCTGTAAGTGTTTCATATGCTTCAGGGAATATTTCAATCATTGAAACATATATCATTACCCCGGCCGAAAATCCCAGGCTGATAGAAAGAAATCGTGTATTGGTTTTTTTTGCGAAAAATGCTATTGCGCTTCCTATACCTGTGCTTAATCCGGCAAATAAAGTCAGTCCAAATGCGAAAAGAACATTGCTGTCAAAAAAATCAAGCATAAGCGAATCTCCTTAAACCTTTACAAGTATCATTCTCTGTTCTGAAATTTACAAAGACTTATTTGTATCTTTTGTAAACAGGCTAATGGTTTATGTGACTTAAATTATACCTGATATTCTGTTTTTTGTGCAGTAAAATGCCTTATTTTAATTTGCTTGTATGCCTTAATGATAATATTTTGTCAGAACTTGTATGGACATGTTAAAAATAGTGTAATGAAAGTGCAACAAGTTATAATGCTGCATATTGTACATACAGTCTACAATTAACACATGGATTAATTGTACATGTATCCAAGAGAAATGCGTAGGAGGAATTTTATGATGAAGAAATTGCTTGCTTTTATTTTGATGATCACTTTGGTGATATCTCTTGCTGCCTGTGGTGGAGGTTCAACCGATAGCACTACAGCAGGTGGCGATGATGCTCAAACTACTTCTGCTCCGGAGGCAACAACCGTAGATTCGGGATCAGAAGATGCTGTTGATTTGAATTTCTGGACTTTCCAGGAGCTGCATAATCAGTTTATGATTGATGCAGTTGAAAACTGGAATGAACAGAATCCGGATCGCCCTATCAATTTGACTGTCGATGTTTATTCTTATGATGAACTGCACAGTAAATTACAGATTGCTCTCCAAACCGGTTCCGGTGCTCCTGATTTGGTAGATATTGAAATTAGTAAATATGCAAACTTCCTTATGGGAAATACAGTTCCGCTGGTGCCACTAAATGATGTAATTGAGCCGGAAATTGATAATCTTATAATGGGTCGTTTTGATAACTATGCTAAAGATGGTCAGTATTACGGAATTGATTATCATGTTGGTGCAACTGCTACATATTATAATACAGAAATACTAGACGCTGCCGGTGTCGATATTGATTCTATTAAAACCTGGGACGATTATGTTGAAGCTGGTAAACAGGTCAAAGAAAATACTGGCAAATATATGATGGCAGTAGAAACAACTGAGCACTGGTCGTATTATCCAATGCTTGTACAAAAAGGATCCGACTTCTTCACTGAAACAGGTGATGTGATCATAGATAATGATATCAACATAGAAGTTTTACAGTGGCTGCATGATCGTGTTTATCAGGATGAAATTGCTGTAAAAGCTCCAGGTGGTTTTTATCATGCAGAAGAATTCTGGGCTTATTTCAATGAAGGTGAAGTTGCTTCAATAACAATGCCTCTTTGGTATTTGGGCCGCTTTACAGATTATATGCCTGATCTGGAAGGTAAAATGACAGTACGTCCTATGCCTGTCTGGGAAGAAGGCGGTGCTAATTCAGCCGGTATGGGTGGCACAGGAACTTCTGTAACAATTCAGTGCGAAAATCCTGATCTGGCTAAAGATTTCCTTTTCTTCTCTAAGATATCTAAAGAAGGCGCAATAAAAACATGGTCTGTTCTTGGATTTGATCCTTTAAGAAAAGATCTTTATGATGATCCACAGATGCGTGAACCCAATAAATATACAGAGTACTTTGGCGATAATCTTTTTGACGTCATGCTTGAAACTGCAGATAGTATAGGGAAAATAGTTGTTACTGATGATCGTTTCCCTAATGCTGTATCCACTATTCAGAAAAATGTAATGTTCAGAGTTCTCGAAGAAAACAGTCAGTCACCAGCTGATGCTTTAGCAGAGGCTGCAGATGAAATGAGATCAATGGAATAATATTACTGACAATAAGATGCTGAATCAATGACATAATCAACAAGCAGAAAGCTTCAGCGAATCACTTTTCGCTGGAGCTTTTCTTGAAAAAATTTTCCTGAATAATCGAATAATTAGACCAAGATGATTTCAATTTAGAATTACAAAATAAAATTTTACCGGAAATATTTGCAAGGAGGGTTTCTCA
Source organism: Ercella succinigenes (assembly GCF_900002895.1). Lineage (NCBI taxonomy): Bacteria > Bacillati > Bacillota > Clostridia > Eubacteriales > Oscillospiraceae > Ercella > Ercella succinigenes. Next base: position 54,585 of record NZ_CDHP01000023.1, read on the forward strand.
TGGCGCAAAAAAATTCGACCATGCGTACCAGAACAATTAAAGGAATCCTAACATCTAAGGAAGTTTTTCCATATGTGTTTATATTGCCTTTTGTACTATCATTTCTGATTTTCTTTCTTTATCCTATTGCCTCTACTATAGAAATGAGTATGCAAAGTATAAAAGGTTTTGATTCTATTACCTTTATAGGTGCTAGGAATTATAAAAATCTTTTGAACAGACAATTTTTTAATGCTATAAGTGTTACAGCAAGGTATACTTTCTGGACAATACTTATACTAATACCGCTGCCGTTGATTTTGGCAAATATACTTAATTCAAAATTAACAAAAGGTGGTAATTTTTATAAATCGGCACTTTTCATGCCTGCACTAACATCTGTTGTTATGGCTGGTATATTTTTTCGCTATGCATTTGCAGAACAGGCGACTGCTTTAATCAATTCGATCATAGTTACTTTTGGCGGAGAACCCTACAGATGGCTTTATACACGAACCGGTGCAATGATAGTACTTGTAATTTTTTGCTGCTGGAAGTGGATGGGTGTAAATCTGATTTATTATTTATCTGCCCTTAAAAGTATTCCCCAGGAGATGTATGAATCAGCCGAAATAGATGGAGCAAATGCTTTGCAGAAATTTCTCAAAATTACGGTGCCTTCCGTAAGGCCAACCATAATATACGTTCTTACAATAAGCATATATGGTGGTTTTGCTATGTTTGCTGAATCATTTACTTTATTTAACGGAGCAAGAAGTCCTGGTGATATTGGTACTACGATGGTGGGATATATCTACAATCAAGGGATTAATCAGAATAATTTCGGTCTTGCTTCAGCAGCCGGGCTTGTGCTTCTGGGAATGGTTCTAATCATTAATGTCATTCAGCTAACATTAACCGGTGCTTTTAAGAAGGAGGCATAATCATGGCAGTACAAGATAAAAACAGGAGTACTGCTTTATCAGCAGTAATCATATTATTTTTTGGAGCGATTTCTATAATGGCTTTAATGCCTTTTATATTCCTGACCCTGTCTTCTTTCAAACCAGGTGTTGAAATGGTACAGAACGGTCTGAATATTAAGTTTGATTTTGAAAATTACAGCCTGACAAATTATGGATATCTTTTTACTCAGCGTGACCGGGTATATCTTTATTGGTATCGTAATAGCGTGCTGATAACTATTCTTCAGACAGCAGGCGGACTTATATTAAGTTCTATGGTTGGCTATGCTTTGGCACTTTATAAATTCAGGCTTAGAAATTTAATATTTGTTTTGGTTTTAATTGTAATGATGGTTCCTATTGAGATTTTGATTTTGCCATTATATAAACTTTCGATAACCTTGAATATTATTAACAGTTATCGTGGAGTTATTTTACCTTTCCTGGTTTCAATGACTGGTGTTTTCTTTTTCCGGCAATATGCTCAGGGATTACCAAAGGAACTTATGGAAGCGGGACGTATAGATGGCTGTACTGAATATGGTATCTATTTCAAAATAATGATGCCTCTGATGAAGCCTGCTTTTGGCGCTATGACCATTTTACTTGCTATGGCAAGCTGGAATTCTTTTGTCTGGCCTTTGATTGTTATGCGTGATAATGTCATGCTTACTTTGCCTGTTGGATTGCAGACAATGCTTACTCCTTATGGCAATAATTATGATATGCTGATGGCTGGGGCGGTTTTAGCTGTTCTGCCTATACTGATTGTTTTCCTTTTTAATCAGAAATCATTTATTGCTGGTATGACCGCAGGTTCGGTAAAAGGCTGAGATATTTATATTAATGTAAATAAAAAAGGTAAAAGGTGATCAAATGAAAAAAGCAAAAATTATAGTTGACAAGGATTATCAGATTGCTGATATAGATCCGAGATTATTCGGCTCATTTATAGAGCATTTAGGAAGAGCAGTTTACAGTGGTATTTATGAACCTGATCATCCACTGGCAGACGAGCAGGGTTTTAGGAAAGATGTATTAGATCTTGTAAAAGAATTAAATGTGCCGATTATAAGATATCCGGGAGGCAACTTTGTTTCTGGGTACAATTGGACAGATGGTATAGGTCCGAAAGATCAGAGACCGGTGAGGCTTGATTATGCCTGGAAATCGATAGAACCTAATCAATTTGGAATAAATGAATTTGCCGACTGGTGCAAAAAGGCAGATAGTCAGGTTATGGCGGCTGTAAATCTGGGAACAGGTACTGAACAGGAAGCAGGATATATGATTGAGTACTGTAACTATCCCGGCGGTACATCCTGGAGTGATTTGAGAATAAAGCATGGCTATGATAAACCTCATGACATTAAAGTATGGTGCCTTGGCAATGAAATGGATGGGGATTGGCAGACTTGTCAGATGGATGCAAATGCATATGGTCAAAAAGCCCGGCAAACAGCCAAAATTTTGAAATGGGTAGATTCTTCTATTGAGCTTGTAGCTTGTGGAAGTTCCTCCACTTTGCAAAAAACATATCCTGAATGGGATAGGATTGTTTTAGAACATGTTTTTAATGAAGTGGATTACTTGTCCTTGCATAGATATTATGAAAATGAAGGTAATCTGAATGACTTTCTTGCATCTGCAACAGATATGTCTGATTTCATAAAAACTATTGCCTCAATCTGTGATTATGTTAAGGCCAAAAATCGCAGCAAGAAGCAGATAATGCTATCTTTTGACGAATGGAATGTCTGGTATCAGAAAGCCCAGACAGATCATGAATGGGAAAAAGCACCTGCCCTGATTGAAGATCAATATTCGATGCTGGATGCATTGGTTTTTGCTTCTATGATGTGCACTTTGGTAAACCATTCCGACAGGGTGAAAATGGCATGTCTGGCTCAGCTTGTTAATGTAATAGCACCTATTATGACACAGCCGGGAGGTTCAGCCATCAGACAGACTACCTTTTATCCGTTCAGGGATGTCTCTAATCTGGCAAAAGGCAAGGCACTGCATCTTTTGACTGCTTGCGATGTTTTTGAGTCAGAGAAATACGGTACATCAAAAACTCTTCAGACTGCTGCTTCATATGATGAAGAAAATCAGGAGATTCAATTATTTATAGTAAATTGTGATCAAAATAGTAGTCAGGAAATAACAATCGATTTAAGATCATTCGGTGAACTGGAAATGACAAAAAGAACCGTATTGCAACATGATGATATATATGCTAAAAATACTTTTGATAATCCGAACGAGGTTGTTCCGAAAGATGTCTCGGTTACACAGCCTGATGAAAAGCAGTCATTTAATATCAATGTGCCTGCTATGTCATGGAATGTATTGAGTTTTAAATGTCAAAAATAGTATTTGGAAAAATCAGAAATAAGCTTGCAAAAATTCCGGTGAATTTTGTAGGACAGGGTCAGAAACGAATAAGCATACGTTCGCTTCTGACCTTGCTTTTTCTTGTTGTTTCAATAGTTCCTACTATGGTAGTAGGCCTTAGTTTTTACCGGCAGTCTGCAACAACTATGAAAAACAGAATTTCTAGCTATTCTGATCAAATTACTGAGCTTTCAGCCGAAAGCATCGGTGTAAAAATGTCAGATATAGAAATCTATAGTATAGAAACCGCATATTCAGACAGGGTGCAGGAGTATATGACTGCAGATTTTGATCGTAATGGTTGGGAAAAAAGTCGCATTCTCACAAGCATAAGACAAAATTCCGGTATAAAAGTTGCCAGAAGCAGTGAAGATTTTGTAGTTGCAATTATTCACCCCGATCAAGAGCAGACGATAATATATGGCAATTATGGCGTGCCTTTTATGCTAACACCCGAAACCCAAAATAATTTATATCAGGAAACCTTTAAAAAAGAAGGTGCTACTTTTATAATGCCGGTTGCTGAATCTGACCATCAGCATAACAGATGGTATTATCAAAGAGAACCAACCGGCAATACAAGAGCCATCATGCTTTCCCGCACGATCAAAACTTTGTATAAGGGCGAAGAGGTTGGCGTATTAATGATTCGAATAAGTGAGCAATATATAAATCAGATTTATAGAAATGTAGATTTAGGCACTGGATCTCATTGCTTTATTATAAATAGCAAAGGAGACATATTTACTTCGATAGACGATTATCAGAAAGTTGCTTCCAGAGCAGATTCTGCTCTTGTCGAGAAAGTATTGTATGAACAAAATGATGAAGAAATAATTACATATAATGATGGCAAAACACAGTTTATGCTCCATTCTCACCAATTGCCGGGTTTTGATCTGTACTTCGTAGGCTTGATTCCGTTAGAATACATTAATTCCGAACTAAACAGCACTACAATGAGAATATTTTTTATTATGATAGTAATAATAGTAATTATGATTCTTTTATCTTATTTTTTGGCATACTTGATTGCTAATCCTCTGAAAAAGGTAATTTTTGGTATGCATGAAGCCAGGAAAGGCAATCTTTCTATTGAGGTTAAATTAAATGCACTAAAAGAGGTAGAAGAAGTTTCAAATAATTTTAATGAAATGATCGACCAGATAAATCAATTAGTAATAAATGTAAAAGATAAGGAAAAACAAAAAAGAGTTGCTGAGCTTAAAGCTCTTCAGGCTCAAATTAATCCTCATTTCCTCTCAAACACTCTTGATACAGCCAGATGGATGGCGTCTATTCAGGGTAATAGTAATGTTGAAGATTTAATAAGCTCACTTATACAGCTTATCAATACAACCATAGGCAATAAAAATGATATGATAAAAATAGAAGAAGAGCTTAATAATATAAAGTGTTTCCTGCGCATTCAGGAATACAGGCACTATGATAAATTCAAAGTGCAGTATGATATAGAAGATAAAATTCTTGGATATTATATTCCAAGGCTATTGCTGCAACCTATTGTAGAGAATGCTATTGTTCATGGCATTGCGATGATGGAAGGGCAAGGTACAATTGTAATCAGAGGAATGATAGATAATGATATCATCAGATTGCAAGTAACAGATAATGGTGTAGGAATAGATGAAGCGAAATTAGATCAGATTCATAAAGGCAATATTATAAGCGCCTTTAATGGAATAGGAATTAGCAATGTTCGTGAACGGATAGTTTTAAATTTTGGAGAAAATTATGGGCTCAAGATAAAAAGTATACCTGAGCTTTATACTACATGTGAGATTTATATGCCCAAAATTGAAATGTCTCAGGAAGAGGCTGAAAAAAATGATTAAAGTTATGCTTGTAGATGATGAAATACCTTTCAGAACAAGAACCAAAGAGATAATTGACTGGAAGAGTATGGGTTTTGAAATAACTGCCGAAGCCTCAAATGGTGAGGCTGCTCTTGAGATTTTAGAAGAAAAGCAGATAGATATTATTCTTGTTGATATGAACATGCCTGTTATGAATGGTTCTGATTTTATTGAGACCTTATCTCGCCGTTATCCTCGTATAAAAGCTATAGGTCTTAGCGGGTATGATGATTATGATTATTTGAGAAAGACCATGAAATTTGGTGCAGTTGATTATCTTCTTAAATATCAGCTTGATAAAAACACCCTTTCTGCAGCCTTGGAAGCTGCTGTCATGCAAATAGAAAAAGAAAATAAAGTAGTAGCAAGAAATGCAATTATAGAAGATCAGTTGGAAGAAAATCGTACAATTTTGCAAAGAAAAATGGTTCAGAAACTTTTTTCTGGTCAGGTTGAAAAAAATGACGATCTGACCGAGCAGATGAAGTATCTTGGAATGACTATTGTTTTATCCAATGGATTGATTATTCTTTTTAGCATAGATCAATTATGGAAAATAAGACAAAAAGATAATCAGGATTCATTGCAGGTATTGATTAACTCAACTGTAAATATAGCTGCGGAAATTCTCAAGGAATATAACCGATCTTCAGTTTTTCATCTTGAAGAAAAAACATTTGTGATTTTTCTGGATCTTTTTAACCGTCGTAGCATGCTTGCTGCAATGGAATATCAACATACTATAATAAATAGAATTCAAGCCAGTGTAAAAAGATATCTTAACCTCTCTTTGAGCTTTTTTGCAGGTACACCTTACTATAATGTTTCGGAAATCAGTTCTAGTTATCATCAGGCTCTTTCATTAATGAACAATCATTTTTATGATGGAATTGGCAGTATTAGATTTTCTGGGGATTGTAATACTGATAAATGGCAGAACAATGATAATAATATAACTATGGATATTGAAATAGAGAAAAAATTGTCCGTTGCAGTAACATCTGCAGACGAATTGAGTACAAAACAAATTTTAGGTGGTTATTTTGAAACTTTGATGGACAAAAGAGTTGGAGATAAGTCTTTTAAAATTATTTGTATTGAATTAATCCATCTTTTAAGCAGAATCGCAAGAGATCTTGGTATAGTCAAAGAATCAAACAAGTATGATCCTTTAGACGCATATGAGAGAATAAACAAATTCGATACATCTGACGATTTATGCAAATGGATTCAAGAAAAATATCAGGAAACAATATCTTTTATCCGCTTATATTGCCTGCATGAAAGATATAGTCCTGTAATTACAAAAGCTTTACAGTTTGTGCAGCTGAATTTTAGTGAGCAGATATCTCTTGGTGATGCTGCCGAGTTTGCAGGTGTAAGCAACTCATATCTGAGTAGATCTTTCAAAGAAGAAACAGGTAAAGGTTTTGCTGAACACGTTACTGCCTGCCGCATACAAAGTGCCTGTCAGAAAATTGAAGCAGGCGGAAACAGGATAAAGGATGTAGCAGTAGCCTGTGGTTTTCAGAATTATACTTATTTTTTCAAGGTTTTTAAACAGATTACCGGAATGACCCCTAATGAATATGAAGTTATGAGCAAAAAGAAAAATACTCCTTAGAAAAATAATTATCTGTAATCCGCAATGATCAGAGGAACAATCATTTCCTCGTGGCAAAGACCTGCGTGATGACCTTTGAAATAATATCTTTCACGCTCATGCATGCCATTAAATCTTAATAACATATTGCCTGTGCCGCATGCCATAAAATCACCAATAAAATCATCTACTTTATAATGTTTTTGGCCAGGGCCTAAAAGTTGCAGATCAAAAAACTTCTGCCGAGTTAAAAGCAGATAATTATTTTGGAAAATCTCTTCAAATACATTGCAGAAATTTTCTTTCTGATCTTCTTTCACAAAAAAAGAAGCTGCTCTTGATTCTATTGTCGGTGGCAGTATAAGGCAATGCATCAACTCAGGAATATCATCAAGGAATACTTCCTGCTTGATTTCGATTTGGCCATGATCTGCTGTTATTATCAGTAATGTATCTTCCAATTTAGACAAGTGCTGCTGAATTAGAAGATCAATATTATGCATCTCATTTTTAACTTTACTGCTTAACGGTCCGTATTTATGCATAAGCGTGTCCGGTTCATACCAGTATGCTATTATCAACTGAGAACCCGGCTGCTTACAGTAATAATTAATTTTTTCTGCCATTAATGCAAAACTGTTAACACCATTTTTTTCAAACGGCGGCATTACACTTTGGCAGTTTACAGACAAAGTCGACTGTTTCTGTATCAAAGAAATAATATCCTCATAAGCAAGAAGTTTTCCGGCAGGAGAAGGTGTAATTAAATCACCTGATAGACTGTTTCTATCAAGAAAAAGATCATCTATACAGCCATATTCCTTAAACCAGGCATTCCAACCCAACCAGCCATGCTCGCTTGGTGTCAAGCCTGTTTTCATGGTTGTCGTCGCAGCGGTTGTGGTACATGGATAAACAGAAGAAATATCTGTAAGATGAAATGTTCTTAAAAAGCTCTCTTTTGGAAGTAATTGTTTTAATAAATCACTACCCAGTCCATCAAGTGTTAACACGACGATATTCTTATAATCATTTGACAGCAATTTATCAAGTACATCTAGTCCCTGATGTTGCGATTTCAAACCATACTTTTTCATTATTGATATTGTCAGATTCAGGATGCTGTTATTGTAATCAGGCAAAACAATGGCCATAACAAACCTCCGATAAACAAATGACTTTGACATAAATCAACAAAATCTGATCAACACTGAAAAAATAGATTTTTAAAATGCTTATTAAAGTAATTTTTTTATAACGCTAATTATACCAAAATTCACTGCTTTTGCATAAAGAGAAAAATAGTAATATCAAGCCTTTTACAGCTTTGTATATAAAAAGCAATAGCTAAATATAATGAAAATGCATAAGATGAGCGACTGGTGGTTGTAAAAAAGTACAAAAAAATGTTGACACAAAGAAAAAAATGTAGTAATTTGATGTAAAGAGTTTGATAAAGAGATAAGCAAAGGGTTTTACAAAAACAATTAATAAATAATTTTAGAAAATAGATTATTATTCTGGTTTGCTAATTTTGCAAATTATGTAGTATAAGATCATAATTTAGAAAAGAGGAAAATATTAATGAAACATGACATTTTTTCGCTTAAGGGCAAAGTTTGTGTTGTAACGGGCGGCTATCAGGGTATTGGAGAAGTTGTCGCTGAGTACATTGCCGATGCTGGTGCAGATATAGCTATTTTTGACCTTCAGGATGCGAGTGAAGTCGCTGAGAGAATTGCTTCTGAATACGGTGTGAGATCCAAAGCTTATATTTGCGATGTAACTAGTCCCGAGAATGTACAGTCTTGTATGGATGAAGCTGCAAAAGACATGGGAACTTTGGATTTGCTGTTTAATAATGCCGGAATATGCTTGCATAAACCTGCATTAGAGTGTGAGCCATCCGATTGGCAAAAAGTCATAGATGTAAATCTTAACGGTGTATACTATGTGGCTCAGACATTCGGCAGATATCTGGTAGACAATAATAAAAAGGGAAACATTGTGAATGTTGCTTCAATGTCTGCAACAATTGTAAATATCCCGCAGCATCAAGCTTCTTATAATGCTTCCAAAGCTGCTGTTAAGCACTTGTCAAAAACACTTGCTGTTGAATGGGTTGACAAAGGAATAAGAGTAAACTCTCTTAGCCCCGGGTATATTCGTACTGCTATAACAGCAAAATCAGATCCTGAATATCAGAGACAATGGATTGCTTCTATTCCTTTTAAGAGAATGGGAACTCCTGAGGAACTTGCAGGTGCGGTTATATATCTTTTGTCTGATGCATCTTCATATACATCAGGAAGTGATCTGATAATAGACGGTTGTTTTACAGTAGTGTAAAACAGTGCAATTTTAAGTTAATAAACAGCAAAAGGCTGTTTATATAAAAACATTGGAAGGAAAGAAAATGAAAAAAAGAATTTTATCATTGATCCTTGCAGCTATCTTGGCAGTGGCTTTACTGGCAGGTTGTGGAGGAAACGGCGATCAAGACACCACTACAACTACAGCGGCTCCAGCTCAGACTACAGCAGGAGACGATGACAATGGTGGAGATGAAACTGATGCTCCCTCAGGAGATTCAGATTTCAAAGTTGGTATTACGATTCAGTCACTGGAAAACAGTTACTGGGCAGGCGTTTTTGGTGAAGTTGAAAATCTTATAAAAGCAAAAGGCTGGGAGTACACAATCCTGTCATGTAATGATAATTCAGCTACACAGATTCAGCAGATTGAAAACTTCATTACCAATGAAGTTGATCTGATAATGGTTCATCCTGCAGATCCTAATGCTATCGAAGATTATTTGAAAGCAGCTCAGGATGCCGGCATTAAAGTCATGGTATGGGATGATATCATGGTAAACACAGATCTTAACTGGGTTCTTGACAATACAGAGCTAGGTTATACAATCGGAACAGCAGCAGCAGAATTTATCAATGAGCATTACTCAGAAGATAATAAGGCTCAAGTAGCTGTTATGAATTATCCACAGCTTCCTATATTGCTTGAAAGAGAAAATGGTATTTTATCAGCTCTTGAAGACAAAGCAGCAGGAAAATATGAAGTAGTTGCACAACAGCCAGCTATCGATGCTCAGAGTGCTTTGTCAAACATGGAAACAATTTTACAGGCTAACCCTGATGTTAAAGTTGTTTGTTCAATCGGTGCAGGTGGAGATATCGGTGCTAACGAAGCTTTCATGACCAAATTTGGTGGTGAAATTCCTGATGATGTTGGTATCTTCTCAGCTGACGCAACACAGCAGCAGCTTGAAGCTATTGTAAACGGCGAAGCCAGCAGAGCTTCTGTTGGATTTGAAGGTTCAAACAAAAAGACAGCTGAAGCAGTTGTTGATCTTTATGAGAAATTGCTTAAAGGTGAGTCTTTTGATGATCAGAACCTCTTCAGACCACTTCTGACAATCAATGCTGATAATGCGGCAGAATACCTGGCTGACTATTAATTACAGTAGTGATACTATACAATAAAAATGGTATTATTAAGACGTAGAATTGTTTAATAGGTAAATGGTGTGGAGCTGTTAGCGGTAACAGCTCCACATTTCATGGAACGAGGGTGCTAGTATATGAATGATGAATATGTTTTGCAATTACAGCATATAAAAAAGAAATATCCTGGTGTCGTTGCGCTTAAGGATGTTTCTCTTGAAGTCAAGAAGGGTGAAATTCTTGCTTTGATCGGAGAAAATGGAGCAGGTAAATCAACTCTGATCAAAACATGTTCGGGAGCTGTTATACCTACATCCGGTAAAATAGTTATAAACGGCAAGGAATTTACCAGTATGACACCACAACTTGCTGCCGAGAACGGAATTGCTATTATCTACCAGGAATTTAATAATGTTAAAGGCCTTTCTGCAGCGGAAAATCTGTTTTTAGGTAATCCCATCAAAAAAGCAGGTTTTTTGATAGACAAAAAAGCAATGGAAAAAGAAGCTGAGAAAGCCTTTAAGCAATTGAATATCAAGATCAATCCAAAAACTTTGGTTGGAGATCTTACTGTAGGCTATCAGCAGATGGTAGAAATTGCTAAGGCCATCAAACAAGATGCAAAAGTTCTTATTATGGATGAGCCGTCAGCGCCCTTAACAAGCTCAGAGGTTGAGAGTATGTTCAAGGTGTGCGAACTGTTAAAGGCCAAAGGCGTTTCTATAATATATATTTCTCACAGACTTGAAGAAATATTCAGATTGTCTGACAGAGTAGTAGTACTAAGAGACGGTGAATATATTAAGACTTTGATAACAAAAGAATCTCATGTAGATGAATTAATACATTTGATGGTAGGACGCGATCTTACAGAATCTTATCCTGAACGCAAAGCGTGTATAAAAGAAGATGAAGTTGTTCTTGAACTTCAAAATCTGACTGGAAATGGTAATACAGATATAAATTTGAAAATTAGAAAAGGCGAAGTGCTTGGTTTAGGCGGCCTGGTTGGTGCTGGCAGGACAGAGCTGGCAGAGGTGATTTTTGGCGCCAAACATAAAACTTCAGGTAAAATAATATTTAATGGCAAAGAGATTAATCCTAAAGACCCAAGGCAGGCGATAGATCATGGTATAGCCCTTGTACCGGAAGACAGAAAAAGACATGGTGCTCTGTTGGAAGTCTCTATAAAAAATAATATTAATATGCCTATTTATAATAGAATATCCAAAGCTTCCGTGATCAATTCTAAAATTGAGCTGGAAACTGCAAATAAATACAAAAAAGATTTACTGATCAAAACACCTTCACTGAATCAATTAGTTAAAAATCTCAGTGGCGGTAATCAGCAAAAAGTAATTTTAGGAAAATGGCTTGCTGCTAATTCGGAACTGATAATTTTTGATGAACCAACAAGGGGAATTGACGTTGGTGCTAAATTCGAGATTTACAAATTAATTAATTCATTGGTTGAAGCTGGTAAGACAATTCTCTTAATCTCTTCGGAAATGGAAGAATTAATGGGCATGTCTGACAGGATTATTGTTTTGGCTGAAGGTCGTATGACTGGGGAATTGAATAAAGATTCATTTGACCAGCAAACAATTATGAAGATGGCATCTGCTGTTATAGGAGGTTAAGGATGAAAAGTAATGTTGTCTACCAGATCAAGGACAAAGCTATTTGGCTGGTTTTTATTATTTTAGTGGTTTTCTTTGCGTTGGCTAATCCAAGATTTTTATCATCATCTAATTTATTTACCATCGCACGTCAGGTTTCTATGTACGGTATTGCTGCAGTAGGTATGACCTTTGTTATTCTGATAGGGGGAATAGATCTTTCTGCTGGTTCCGTAATCACTGTAGTTAATGTTGTTTGTGCTTATCTGATGGTAAACATGGGCTTTAGCATACCCATGGCAATTATTTGTTCACTGGCACTTGCTGCTTTAATAGGTTCTCTTAATGGTTTTCTTGTTGCCAGAATCGGAATGCCTGCAATTATAGCAACTTTTGCAGCACAAATTATATTTGAAGGTGCAGCTTATCTGCTTTCAGGTGGTACGCCTATTTTTGGATTTGACGAAAGTTTTAAAGTTATAGGCCAGGGTTATGTAGGGCCTGTTCCAGTTCCGGTTATTATAATGGCTGTTTGTTTTGCTATTGGTGGTTTTATTCTTAATAAAACATATTTCGGCAGATACTTTTATGCTGTTGGGGGTAATGAAGAAGCATCAAAACTTTCAGGTGTAAGAGTAAAGTCAATCAAATTCCTGATTTATGTTTTAGCTGGCTTCTTCTCAGGCCTTGCAGGTATAGTAATGCTTTCCAGAACTAATTCTGCTCAGCCTACAGCAGGTAAGGGCTTTGAATTCGATGTTATTACCTGTGTTGTTCTTGGTGGTGTTTCAGTAAGTGGTGGATACGGTAAAATAACAAATGTTATTGCCGGTGTTTTGATTATTGGTATTCTTACAAATGGTATGGTTTTGATGAATGTCAGCACATACATGCAGATGGTTGTTAAGGGTATTGTTTTGATTCTGGCAGTAGGATTTGACAGTATACAAAATAGAAGTATAACAGCCAAAGCTTAATGCCAAAATTATAGTAGAGGGAGATTTAGCAATGAAAACAAAGATGATACAGCAAATTATGACATCTCCTCATAATATTGAGTTTAAGGAAATTCCTGTACCGGAAATAGGGGAAGAACAGGTATTGGTCAAAATGAAACGTATAGGCATCTGTGGTAGTGACATACATGTATTTCACGGACAGCATCCTTATGTTAAATATCCACTGACCCAAGGGCATGAGGTTTCCGGACAGATTGTAAAAGTTGGAGAAAAAGTAGCTGCACTCAAAGAAGGACAAAAAGTTACTATTGAGCCACAGGTTTATTGTGGAGAATGTTACCCTTGTACGCATGGTAAATATAACTTGTGTGAAAATCTTAAAGTTATGGGATTTCAGACAACAGGTGCTGCAAGCGAATATTTTGCCGTTGATGCTTCAAAAGTAACTCCTTTTCCTGATAATGTAACCTATGACGAAGGTGCTATGTTAGAGCCTTTGGCTGTTACTGTTCATGCTTGCAAAAGAGCAGGTGAAGTTAAAGGTAAGAAAGTTGTAGTTATGGGTGCCGGTCCGATAGGGATTCTGTTATGCCAGACTTTGAAGGCATATGGCGCGGACAAGGTTATGGTTACAGATATTTCTGATTACCGTTTGAAGCTTGCAGCTGAGTGTGGCGCGGATTATACATTTAACACTGCAGAGAATGAATTTGGCAAGGTTCTTGTTGATAGCTTCGGCAAAGATAAGGCAGATATCATATATGATTGTGCAGGCAATAATATTACTATGGATCAGGCTATTCAGAATGCCAGAAAAGGCAGCATGATTATTCTGGTTGCAGTTTTTGCCGAAACAGCCAAAGTTGATCTGGCAAAATTAAATGATTCGGAATTAGACCTGAATACGTCTATGATGTACAGGCATGAAGATTATGTTGAATCAATTAATTTCTTGAGAGATGGTAAAGTTTCACTCAAGCCTTTGATGAGTAAGCATTTTGCTTTTAAAGATTATCTTGCGGCCTACGACTATATTGAGAATAATAAAGAGACAACAATGAAAATTCTAGTTGATATAGATTCTCAAGATGATTAATTCGACATACTCCCTGCACATTACAAAAATATTTGTGCAGGGAGTGTATAGAAAAAATTTCTATAACTGAACATAATGAACATATGCGCACTATTTGATATTACTATTTGTTTGAAAAATTTTTGTTTGCAGTGAGAAAACAAATATTATTTTTTGCAAATTTTGTAAACGTGTACGAGGATCTGAATGAATATATTTGACATTAAGCATAATAATAGAAAGCTAATTTACTTTTATTTGCGTGAGAATAAAACGGCAACTCGTCAGGACATTGCTTATAAGCTAAGGCTTAGTTTACCTACTGTTACACAAAATCTGGAACAGCTTATTGAACAAGGGTTGATCAGTAGTGAAAAAAAAGTAAGCAATAAATCTGGAGGTCGTAATCCTTTGGCATATAAGTATGTTTCAGATGCCAAAGTAGCGATTGGACTGGATATTACGCGTAATCATATAAAAAGTATAATAGTTGATCTGGATGGCAATGTAATCAAATATATTTACAGAAGAAAAGCATATCATAGAAATGACGATTATCTCAAAATGCTTGGACAGGAAGTTGAAAATATTATTAACAGCGCCCATGTAGATAGAGATAAGATTCTTGGCGTTGGAATTGCCGTCCCCGGCCTTATTGATCATCAGAAGGAACTTGTTGTTGATGGTAGAGTAATTGATAATCAAGGAATGAGACGTCAAGATTTTGCAAAGTATATACCCTTTCCAACTAAGCTTATTCACGATTCAGATGCCTCTGGATTTTCCGAAATATGGACGTCTACAGATGTTAAAGATGCTTTTTATATAAGTCTTTGTAACAGTGTAGGTGGATCAATATTTATAGATGACAAAGTTTTCCTTGGGCAGGGTTTATTTAGTGGAGAAATAGGACATCTGAATATTATTCCCGAAGGCAGATCCTGTTATTGTGGCAGGAAAGGTTGCCTTGATCCATACTGCAATGCCGAGGTTCTATCAAGCTATACAGGTGGAGATCTACATCTGTTTTTTGAAAAACTTGAAAGTGGAGATGAAGATCTGGCAAAGGTGTGGGATGAATATCTTGATCATTTGGCTTTTGCGATAAATGATATAAGGATGCTTTTTGGTTGTACGATTATTATAGGTGGTTATGTTGGTTCATATATGAAGGAGTATATGGATCGTCTTCACGAGATAATAGACTCAAGAAGCCCTTTTGGTGAAAAATCCCAAAATTTTGTGATTCCCTGTCGGAATAAAATTGAATCAGTTGCAACGGGTTCTGCGTTGTATTTTGTTCAGGATTTCATTAATACGGCTCTGATTGGTAAATAAAAACTAAACCTTAATAAGATTTATACCTGAAATTTTCAGATTATCGCTTATAGAATCGCATAATTCTAAATCAGATATAACAGTATCAATATCAGAGAACTCGGCAATTTTTATTGCTGAAATATGCCCGAATTTTGTGTGGTCGGCAACCAGAATTACTTCCTTGGCAGAATTAATCATTGTCTGTTGCAAAATATGATCAGATAAATTGAAAGAGGTCAGACCGGTTTTAAGGTCAGCGCCTGTTGTGCCAAGAAAAAATTTATCTATATTTAAGGTTTTAAGTGCATCAAGAGCAAATGTTCCGAATACAGATCCATTATCGGGTGCGTATTCACCACCAAGAAAAATAATTCTTGCTTCAATGTTCGATAATCTGGAATACAGACAAATTGAATTTGTAATTATAATAATATTCTTTTTTTTACATAATTTCTCAGCTATCAGAGCACAGGTTGAACCTGAACCAATTAAAACAACATCTTTGTCTTCAACCATATCAAAAGCTACCTGAGCAATTTTTTGTTTTATACTGTAATTTTTTTTGATTTCTTCCTGTAGATCATAATACTGGGAAGTTTTTTCTTTATGTCTTGCTTTTCCATGCTTTCTTTCCAGAGCACCGTTAAGCTCAAGGAAGGATAAATCCTTCCTTATAGTAACTTCACTCACACTTAATTTACTGCTCAGATCTTTTACACTTATTTCTAAAGTTGTTTCAAGAATTTCCAGTATTTTATTTTGTCGCTCGACAGTTGTCATATTCAATACCTTCTGTTTTAAGATTAAGAGCATCAAATAGTTATAGTTAAATACAGATACTCAATATTTAGATATTCTACCACAATCAGGATAATCTAAATGAGTATTATATATTCAGAGGATATTGCCCGTATTCCTTGGCTTTTTCAAGATAATACAAGACATTCTGAATAGGTGTATCATCTTGTATATTACTGGTTGGCCCAATAATATATCCACCATTTGGAGCCAGTGCCTTGATTCTTGTTCTTAATTCCAGATCAATGGCTTCCAGAGAAACCGGTAAAGCTCTTTGCTCGTCTATTCCGCCATGAAAACAGATTCTATCTCCATATTTTGCTTTAAGGGCAAAAGAATCCATACCTGTAGCATACGGCTGTACAGGATTAAGAATATCAATGCCTATTTCAATAAAATCATCAATTAACTCAGATACTGCACCACAAGTATGATGAAATATTTTAGCTTCAGGAGCGTATTTCTTTATAACATCATTAAGCTTTTTTCTTCTTGGTTTTATATGATTACACCACATCTCACGAGACATCATTAAGCCATTTTGTGTTCCATAATCGTCAGCTGTCTGAACCACATTTACATACTTACCGCATTCTTTCAGATAATTAGTGTACATTCTGATCTGCAGATCTGTAATTTTATCCAGCAATACAAAAGCAAGATCATCTTCAAGCGCCAGATCAACCAGAAAGTCTTCCATTCCTCTTGTTTCCCATGAGAGTTCAAAAATACCGTGTGCTATAGCTCTGGCAGCAATAGCCGCGTCAGTTGTTTCATAAAGCATTTGGGCTCTTTCACCAATACCTTCATATCTTGATTCATCATCTGGATCAGGCCAGTTATAATTCAAAATATCAGCAGCTGTTTCAGCATCTGCCAAAGGATAGCCTGATTGCTGCCGCATACCCTTAACTTCTTTTTTCGGGATGCCCCAGTCATTTCTGGTGATGCCACTTGAATCAGGACTATAATCATGGTTTTTGGCAGGATTAATAAAAAGATGTCTGAAATCACTACCCAGCTTTTCAACCAGATCATCATTATAATAAGGAGCAGTTTCATCAGGTCTTGGCACAAAATTAGCCGAAGTGATATTAAAATGCTGCTTTAATTTTTCAAATAAGTCTTTACTGAAATTGTTCGCACTTGAACCAATATCTATTGGTACTCTATCTGCTTCTTGATGATTCAGTGTCCTAATTACTCTTTCTCTTGATTTCATAATTCTCTCCTAGCTAAAGATGATTAATTCAAAACGAAACTAAAACGAAAGTTAAAGTTTCAAATGAAGTCAAAAACATAATACTATCAAAAGCTAAAATAATCAAGATAGATTTTGGTTTATTTTACAGTCAGCGGATTTCAACCCTGATCATTAAATGCATTTTTTAATTGCTCAAGGTCAAATTTTTTCATTTGTAAAAATGATTTTGTCACACGGTTAAGCTGCTCTCTTGTACCATTCTCTAACATCTCTTCCAATAATGCAGGAGCAATCTGCCAAGAAAGACCGTATTTATCTTTTAACCAGCCACATTGTTCTGCCTGCGGATCAGCAGAAAGTTTTTCCCAGTAATAATCAATTTCTTCCTGACTTTGGCATCTTACTAAAAAGGAAATAGCTTCATTAAATTTTGAATCATCATACTGTTGAGCACTGTCAGCAGCTGTAAACCATTGACTTTCCAACATAAATTCAGAAAACATGATCGTGCCTTCAATATCAGGTTCCATGCCTGAAGGATAACGGGCGATCAGTCCTTCTTGAGATTCCTTGAATACAGAAAGATAAAATTTGCCAGCTTCTTCTGCTCTCCCGCACACATCATCAACAAACAATAAAGATGGAATAATGAAAGGTCTCTCGTCTCCTTCTGGATCTGTCAAAATAAGCTGCCAGGAAAGACCATATTTATCCTGAATCCAGCCGTATCGCCTACTGAATGAATACTCTTGCAGTGGCATGAGCACATTCCCTCCCATAGCCAGTTTCTCCCAAATCTGATCTAATTCTTCTCTAGCATAATTATTTCTGGAAGGATCAAA
Organism: Ercella succinigenes; assembly: GCF_900002895.1. Taxonomy (NCBI): domain Bacteria; kingdom Bacillati; phylum Bacillota; class Clostridia; order Eubacteriales; family Oscillospiraceae; genus Ercella; species Ercella succinigenes. The sequence goes on from NZ_CDHP01000023.1 coordinate 72,684, forward strand.
ATTGATCATAAATGACACAGATGGATTAAATGCCAAATCTGGTCTTCCTGTAAAAGCCATAAAAGTTAATCCACTCAAAGAAAACGTAATTACCTGTGTATCACCCGGGGGAGTATCATTTAATATAACATTGCTAATGATTTTTGAATTAGGGAAAATGCTAGTGTAAAATTCAACGGCTTCTTTAGCATTTTGGTCAAACCATAAATTAGGAACTATTTTTTGCATATTCATAAAAATCACCACCTCAAAATTAATGTGAAAACAACAATCTACAAAATTTAAGTTTATAAAACAATTGTAGCACTGCTGCTTTTTTGAGATGTGTATTATGTTACATAAGTATTTTGTAAGAAAACCCGGTAATTTCTTTTCTTTTTATTCGACCGATTATTTACCGTCTAATTAATTATAACTCATCCAATCCTGAACTAATCATATGAGACTCCTTTCCTTGCAGCGCCTAGAACTGTGATAAAAAAATAATTGTTGTAAAAACATAGGTAGCTATCGTTAATGCTGCAATCATTGCAACAAATATCCATGCGATCGACCGCGCATAATTAAAACCTGCATTGGTTCCAAATCGATCTTCTACAAAGAGTGTCGGATCTTCTTTGTTGTAATAGAACATACCCAAGATCCAAAATCGATCGTCTTGAAACGACGCCTTTGCTCTTGGCTGAGATACAAACGTTTTTTCATATCCCAATGCCTCTTCCTTCATCATTTTGGGTTTAAGCTTATTTCCGGCCTGTCCCACTTTTATATAAAAAACGGTCGGCAATGCAATCATGAAAATTGTTGCTATAATCATGCCTCCCCATAACTGTGTGCTGTTAGGCAAGAATATTTCTAATACCATCCCATACATAAACAGCATCATCAGCACAATAATCACCGTAACGATGCCGAGCACGTGACTAAACAATCGTCGATAAATTCGATGCTGAGCATAGGACAACGCCGGATCCTCTTGATTCACCTGAAGCTTCATCCGCCAAGCAAACATGTTGGACAAAAGCACAACTGCTACCGTGCCTAATGTGATCAAAGGCAATGACAACACTGTCATTATGCTTTTTTCTGACCATCCATCCGGCTCCATCGCTGCATTCCAATGTGTGACCAATACATCGGGTAATTGATCGTATAACATGATACCGATGACAGTGGCAATGATGACCAAAACCGCACTGCCGATATACCATCCCCACGGTAACTCGGAGAACGTCTGCCTGGATCGAGCCAGTTTCGTATCGGCGCTGCCGATATCCGCGACAAACCACTGTTTATCATTTTTCAAAACTTTTGCTTTCTTCCATAGCGGTATATATACGGCAAACTGAAACGCAATGATAATCAGCGGCGCATATAGCGAACTTAGCACCGTCAACTCAGGTTTTATAATGTATTGAACAATCGCTCCGATGAGTATCAGCAAAGATAATACGCCCATTAATACGCAATATTTTCGCTTCATGGCCAACACTTCCGGCGCCGTTTTTTGCTCATCAGGAATACGCACACCAAACAAGAGTGATTTGCGGGTAAAATAGGGCGTCAGCATAAGCATCAAACCGACAGTTATAATGATAATGATATTTATAATTAGAAATGTTATGTTGAGTTCATTCATTTTGTTCACCCTCCTTTGTTCTCAAGACGACTGTAAATATCTTGCGCCATTTTGCACATATCATCAGATGTGAAACCGTGGCAAATCGCCTCCGCCATAACAGGGTATAGTTTATGAAATAAAACGTCTTTATAGCCGGAGTCCTTCTTCATTTTCGGAGCGATTCGCGCGCCGGAGCGCCGATCCATCTCCACATACCTTTCGTCACGCAAAAGCGCGTATGCTTTGTTGACGGTGTGCAAATTCACACCAATATCCGCTGCGAGCCGGCGTACCGATGGCAACTCTTCTCCGGCGCGAAGTAAGCCAGATGCGATGCCAATAACGATTTGATCTCGTATTTGCGAATAGATCGGCACTTCACCGGCAAAATTGACTTCAATTAACATGGTCTGTCCTCCTTGTTTCAGTTTGTCATAGTGTCAGTATTTCCTTGTTTCAGGGACTCTTTGCTTCAGTGTACTATGCGACTGTGTTACTGTGCTGAGAAAAAAACGATCACTTGTTATATATCATATATAACAAGTGCAACAGATTTTGTCAAGTCTTTTCATAAAAAACTCCATGCCGGCGCATTTTGTCTGTTAACTTAAACCTAAAAAAGAGACTTGAAACACCTCTTGGACAATGGTTTCACTAAAAAGCCATTACCTCCCGGAAAGGACGGAATCAAGTCTCATGGAAATTGTAGTATCAATTGTATATTTTGTAATGGAACAATGGAACAAAAAAGTTCCATTGTTCTAGTTGTTCCGCTGTTCGCAGAATAAATGCTCCTGAAAATTTGATGAAAATTACCCCGAAAAATAAAGCAGAACGGGTCGAAATTTAGAAAACCATTCCTTTTTAATCCCTTTTTTCGAATGAAAAAGCCAAGAATGATATTATCATAAAAAATAAAAACCACCAAAACGCCTTGTTTTCAGTGGTTTTACTGGCTGCCGGACTAGGATTTGAACCCAGACAGACTGAGTCAGAGTCAGTAGTGCTACCATTACACAATCCGGCAATATTAAGTTTTTATCTGCTATAAACAGATTTACCGAGACAATGTTTTCTCTCAGCAGACAAAATATTAACATAAAGTGTCTTCAGATGCAAGTATATTTGTTCAATATCTAAAAAAATTTAATTTCATTATACTGAAATGTACAAATATCAGACTGCTTAAGGTATAATAATCTGGCATACTATTTTTTTAATGCTATAGCAAAATATAACAGGGTGTGAATATGAAAGATTTGGCAGAACTAACTCAGGGCTTGCGAATGGAGCTTATCTTACTTAATGAAGAAGGCGAATGGGCTGGTGGTCCCTATGTAACCCAGCTTTTGGAGCCGATTGTAAATTATACTACATTAATAGCTGCACCAATTCACAGATCAAATCTTATTATGTTGCCTCCCAAGTCTAGTATTCATTTGTCTTTTGTTGATGATAAAAGCGGACTAATGGGTTTTCAGGCAGAAATAATTAATCTGGAAATGCAAAATGAAATTCAAATGTTCCGTATTTTAGCTACCGGTGAGTTGATTGCAAGACAAAGAAGAACTCATTATAGGCTTCCTGTTTGCCTACCTTTTGCCTATCGTTATTATGATGAGGAAATGAGTAGGGAGGATGTAGAACCTTTTACGACTGCTTTTACCAAAAATGTTAGTGGATCCGGTTTTGGTGTTGTTCTTAACGAAACTTTGAGAGTTAGTGAAATCCTGGAATTTCATCTTGTTCTTGATGAAGGACGACCCTTGCGTGGTCTTGCCAAAGTTGTAAGGGTTGTCCCGGTACAGATTAATGGTATGGAGAAATATCAAACTGGTCTTTTCACTACTCAGATGAGTCAGCGTGATGATGACAGGTTATATAAATTTATATTTAAGCAACAAAGATTACTTTTGAAAAAGGAAGTGCCAGGTGTCTGAAAAAATTTTCTGTTTATGCAATAAGAATTCAAATAAATATATACTTTTTATAAAAGTAATAACTTTCGTTTTGATATTAGTTTTGATGCTTGCTTTTCTTGGCAGCAGCATTTTTGTAAAGGCAGATTCGAAGTGGCCTAATTCTGTTGAAGATGCCAATAGCAGCGGTATATGGCCGTCAATAGAAAATATACCTGCTAAAGCATGGCTGGTAGTTGATATGGAAAGCGGAGATGAAATTCTGAAATTTAATGAGAATGAGAAGCTGTATCCTGCAAGTACTACAAAAATTATGACTGCTTATGTTGCATTAAAAGATCCTGATTATAATCCGGATCAGATATTGATTGCTTCAGAGGAAGCCGTTGATCTTGGCTGGGATTCATCTAAGATATATCTTCAGGCGGATGAAACAATTAAAATGCGTGATGCTTTGGCCGGATTAATGCTTGCATCAGGTAATGATGCTGCAAATGTAATTGCTGAAGGTATTGCTGGTTCTGCTTCCGAATTTGCAAGACGGATGACTATTGAAGCCGTTAGCCTTGGGACTGTTCAGACTAGTTTTATGAATTCCCATGGATTGCATGATGAAGATCACTATACTACGGCTTCCGATCTTGCTGTTATTACCAGGGCTGCAATGCAGCTTCCTGAATTTAGAGAACTTGTGGCGACTACAAGCTATTCTTTACCTGCAAGTAATAAGCATGTCTATAATGGCTGGAATACCATACTGAATACAAACAGGCTTTTGCATTTTGACCAGTCATATCTTTATTCAGAATATATAAAAGAAATAACGGGAATAAAGACTGGAACAACCAGCGCTGCTGGTTTTTGCTTAGTTTCCTCTGCTATAACACATGATGGCAGGGAACTTTTGTGTGTGCTTATGGGTATACCTTATAGTGAAATCCAGGGTAATACCTGGATATATAGCCGTACCTTGCTTGAAGAAGCGGCAATAGCAATAGATTCTCCCGCGATTGCTTTATCAGAAAATGATATGGCAGAGGACTTGATTGATGAACAGACAGAGACAGTAATACATGATGATAGTGAAGGGCAGGAGGCAGATCATGTTGATGAGGCATCTTCCGGGGAAGAGGACGAGGAAGCTTCTGAAAGTAATGAGGAAAAAACTTTTTGGGAAAGTAATAGTAAATTACTTTTGACTTCTTTTTTGTTGGGCTTTTCTACGCTGATATTGTTTTTTATAGTAATTAGACAAAGATCTTATATCAGAAAAGTTAGAAAGAATCGTGCTCATGTCAGAAACAATCCACGTTTTAGGCAATAGTTTCTTATTATACGCATGAGTGAATTCTTTACCTATGCAGGTGGATTTCTATTTTGTCATATATAGTTTTGAGGAATCGGGTAGGATCACGGTCATTATTTGACCGGGAGACCTCCCACATCACCGTACGTACCGTTCGGTATACGGCGGCTCCAAAGGTTACAGTTCGCGAATTAGAATAAATTTCCATTAAACTGAGATATCCGGCTCGTTTGAAAAAAACAGCTTGCCTGCTGCCTTCCACTTGGTGCCAGACAACGTTATCGCTTTAAATCGTCAAATGTGCTGATATAAAGACACTTCAAAGGATTATTATGATATCCTTGCTTGGCACTAATATAAGCCTGCAAATAATGCGTTTACAGACTTGAATTAAATTATATAAAGTGTACCGCTAACCTGTTGCCATTAACTTTATTCACTGCTATGCACAGGGCAATCCAAGATTAATTGATAATATCATGAGTTATGCTTTAGATCCCGGAACTTTGCCTCAATGAACCCATCGGGTTCTATGCTTCCTTCAGATTCCACCTCGCGATGGACATCCTTGCCTTTAGCTAATGGTTGGTCGCTACATACCCCCATAACGGACTCTCACCGTCAAGTGAAGTGCCATGTATGGCACACATAATAAAAGACTGTCGCAATAATGCGGCAGTCTTTCAGGTAATATTGCTTAAATACTTTAATCCTGTTTTGCAGATGGCATTTTCGGTATCGGCATATTGTTTTTATTCCAGTAGGCGTTTACACAATCTGCGCATATTCTTTCTGCTTTACTCCAGTTTGAAACTTCAGTGACATGGTCACGGCTTATTCTTCCCTCAGCAGCATAAGTGATATTCACACAGAGCTCATCAATAATATCTTTGCTTAGCAGGGGACAATAATATACTTCATGTGTCATTCCGGGGTCACCTCCGATTTGATCTGATGTATCTGTTTTTGTTCCTGTAACCTTATTATAGCAGTCTTCCCACAATGCTGACAATCTGTCTTCTTTTTCCAAAGCTCTTGCTTCCTCAACGATTTTTATTGTTGAGGAGGTTCCTATTCTGTTTGCCCCGCTGGCTATCATGATTAAGGTTTTATCCAGATCTCTTATACCACCGGAGGCTTTAATACCTACATATGGCAAACATTGTTTTCGCATAAGAAGAACATCTTCAGATCTTGCACCGCTTTCTGCAAAACCAGTGGAAGTTTTTACAAAATCTACACCCATCTCTTGACAGATATGGCAAGCTTCAATTATCTGACGTGAAGTAAGGTAAGCATTTTCAAAAATGATTTTTATTTTCATTCCAGACTGGTGAGCCTGCTGTGTACATGATCCTATTTCTGCACGCACATATGCCAGATCACCAGAAAGAAGTCTGGCAATATTCAATACCATATCTACTTCTTTGCATCCATCCTGAGCTGCCTGACGTATTTCTGCTAATTTACCGGCAGTGCTGCTTGTTCCATGCGGAAAGCCAATAACCGTACTGACTGCTACCTGGCTTTTGGCTAATAATTCGGCAGCAATGCTGACATCAGAAGGTCTCACGCAAACACTTGCGGTTTTCCACATTTTGGCTGTTTCACAGGCTTGTTTGACCTGTTCCAGAGTTGCATCAGGCTTTAATATTGCATGATCCAGCATGCCAGCAATATCTGATGCTGTAATATTAGGAATAGTTGCCATGTTTTCACCTCCGACAATTTGACTTGATATCAATATTGTACACTTTTTTAACGTTATTATCATTTAAAAGTCAATATCTTAGAATAGAACTTAATTGACTTATACCAAAATCTTTGTGCGGTAGGGAAAAATATTCTGAAACAGTAGCTGCAACAGCACCAAAACCCTTTATAGTTCCTAAGGAAATGTTTTTTTTGATTGATTTGCCATAAAGTAGGAGAGGAACATATTCACGAGTATGGTCTGTGCCTGGCATTGTTGGATCACAGCCGTGATCTGCTGTAATAATAAGGATATCATCGTCTTTGAGATTGTTAATGATTTCAGGCATATACGTATCAAATTCCATTAAGGCCTTGGCATAACCGTCAACATCATTTCGATGTCCAAACAACATATCAAAATCAACGAGATTAGTAAAAAGCAAACCTTCAAAATTTTCTTTTAATTGTTCAAGTGTTTTTTTAATGCCATCCTTGTTATTTTTGGTAGGCAAGCTCAGTGTAGTTCCTCGCCCTGCAAAAATATCATGTATTTTACCAACTGATCTGACTTCTAATTTGTTTTCTTTAACTCGATCAAGTAGAGTTTCTCCAATAGGTTGAAGAGAGTAATCGTGACGATTGGCTGTGCGTCTGAAATTGCCTGGTTCACCTGTAAAGGGGCGTGCTATAACTCTGCCAACAGCATGTTCGTCTTTTAATATCTCTCTGGCTTTCTGGCAGATAAAGTATAGCTCATCAAGAGGAATGACTTCTTCATGAGCTGCTATTTGGAAAACACTGTCTGCTGATGTATAAACAATTGGTGTTCCTCTTCTAACATGTTCATCCCCTAGAAGATCAATGATTTCAGTTCCTGAAGCTACTATATTACCAATTGTTTTTCTACCGATTTCTCTTTCAAGCTGATCTATTAGTTGATCTGGAAATCCAGAAGGGTAGACGGGAAAAGGTTTATCAAGAACTATTCCTGCGAGCTCCCAGTGTCCGGTGGTGGTATCTTTGCCTGCTGAAATTTCCATCATTCTGCCAAAGGCGCCTGAAGCTTCTTCAACGCTATTTATATTATCGAGATCTTCAATATTGCCTAATCCTAATTTCTGAAGATTAGGCAATCTTAAATCAAAATAATCTCTGGCGATATGGTTAAGTGTATTTGCCCCCTCGTCTCCATATATATGTGAATCAGGGCAGGTTCCGCAGCCTACACTGTCTAATACAATAATAATGGCTCTTTTCATTTTGATTACCTCCAGCCTTGGCTAAATTTTTTTGCACTCAATGGAACCTTATTTCTACTTAAAATCAAATGCCTATTTTATCGAGAATAACCGGCTCCGACTTACCTGCAGTTTGACCTATACTTATTGCTTCAGACAAAATGGCAAGAGATTTTTCTGCTTTTAATTTATCGTTTGATCTGATTTTGGCAATAGTATCACCTTGCTCTACTTTTTCATGCAATCTTTTTTGCAAAATGATACCAGCTGCATAGTCGATACTATCTTCCTTGTTTTGCCTGCCTCCTCCGGAAACCACAAAAGCTTTTCCGATTTCTGCCGTATTCATTTCTGAAATGAACCCATTGCTGCTGGCTTTGAATTCTATTTCGAATTTGGCTGTAGGGAATAGACTGTAGTTTTCAATTACAGAAGAATTTCCGCTTTGTGATTCGATTAATTGGCGCAACTTGTCAAGAGCTTCTCCAGAATCTAATGCTCTAATCAGTTTGTTCTGAGCATCTTTTATATTTTTTGCCTTGCCGCCTAGAATAAGCATTTGAGCTGCCAGCTCAATTGAAACATCGAGCAAATCACCTTTGATATTACCTTTTAGAACCTCTATTGCTTCAATAACTTCAAGGCTGTTACCAATGTATTGTCCCAGAGGTTGATCCATGCTGCTTATGATTGCTACCGTACGACGATTAACCAATGCTCCTATATCAGTCATCATATTTGCAAGTTCTCTGGCTCTGTCCAAGTCCTTCATAAATGCACCACTGCCGCATTTAACATCTAGAACTATAGAATCCGCACCTCCGGCAATTTTTTTGCTCATTATACTTGCAGCAATAAGAGGTATATTATCCACTGTTGCTGTTACATCGCGCAAGGCATAGAATTTTTTGTCTGCAGGTGTAAGGGTATCTGTCTGAGCCATGATTGCTATCCCAATATTTCTCACTTGTGCATAAGCCTGATTTTTGCTTAAACCAACATTAAATCCTGGTATTGACTCTAATTTATCAATTGTTCCACCGGTGAAACCAAGACCCTTGCCTGATAATTTGAAAACATTTACACCACAGGCACAAGCAAGCGGAGCCGCTATCAGTGTTGTTGTATCAGCAACACCACCTGTACTGTGTTTATCTACGGTATGACCACCAAATTCAGAAAGGTCATACTGATCACCGGATTTTGCCATTGCAAGTGTAAGATGGGCTGTTTCTTCTGCATTTAAGCCACGAATAAACATTGCCATAAGCATTGCGGCAATCTGATAATCTTTCCATGTTCCGTCGCATGAACCAATAGTAAAGGCCTCAATTTCAGTTTTTGTAAGAACACCATTATCACGTTTTTTTTCAATTAAATCCGCAATCGTATACCCTGACATAAGTAGCCTCCAATCATAATCGGAAAATATATTGAACATGTTTTTAAAATTTCATTCCAGAATAGTCCTGGATTTCTTAATCTACTAATTAAAACTTTCTTTCAATTCTGTTAGGAAAAGCCATCTCTCGGTCATTTGTTCATATTTTTCATGGCAAATATCCAGTTCTTTTTGTATTTCCTGCAATTTGACAAAGTCAGTTGAATAGATATTATAATCTTGTTTTAATTTGGTTATTTTGGCTTCTATTTTGCTTATTTCATCTTCAAGAGAATCCCATTCCTTTTGTTCCCGATATGTAAATTTAGTTTTTTCTCTTTTTTGCAAAGGTTTGGCTGTGTTTTTACCGGCAATATCCACCACTGGACTTGTTACATCAGATGTAGTCTCTGTTTGCATCTCAAGTATTTTATTTACATGATCACTGTAATTTCCTTCAACTTGTAATAATTCTTTTTCCGGTGTAAAAATCATTAGTCTGTCTACTGTACGATCAATAAAATAACGGTCATGTGAAACGATAATTACTGCACCTGAAAAATCATCGAGATATTCTTCTAAAACGGTAAGTGTCTGAGTATCAAGATCATTAGTTGGTTCGTCTAATATGAGAACATTTGGCGCCTGCATCAGAACAAGTAATAACTGCAGTCGTCTTTTTTCACCCCCGGACAGTTTGCTGATAGGCTGCCACTGCTGAGCTGCGGGGAAAAGAAATCTTTCGAGCATTTGACTTGCCGTTAGTACACCTGCCTGCGTTTCCAGAATTTCAGCCGTGTCTCTGACAGCTTCTATTACACGTTTATTTTCGTCAAATGACAGAGGTATCTGACTAAAGGTGGCTGTTTTGATGGTGCTTCCCTGTGTGATATTTCCAATATCAGGTTTAATCTCACCTGTAAGAACCTTAAGCAAAGTTGTTTTACCACAACCATTTTTGCCGATTATTCCTAATCTTTCGTCTCGACGAATGATATAGGTGAAATTCTGAAACAATAATTTATCGTCAATTATTTTGCTTATGTTTTCGGCTACTATCGTCTCTTTTCCCATACGAGAAGATGCACTTATCAGATCGATCTGATCATTTGCCTTAATTCCGGATTGGTTTTTCAATTTATCGAATCTGTCTAATCTGGCTTTTTGCTTAGTTGATCTGGCTTTAGCCCCACGTCTAACCCAGGCGAGTTCTTGACGGAGAAGATTTTGCCGCTTCTGTTCTTGTGAATGAGCGATTTCTTCTCTTTCGGCTTTTCTTTCAAGGTACGCACTGTAATTTGCTTCATATCTGAAAAGATTACCATTTTCTAGTTCAAACATTGTTTTTGCAACTTTATCAAGAAAGTATCTATCATGGGTTACCATTAAAACGGCTCCACTATATTGGCTAAGGTACTGTTCCAGCCAATCAAGTGCCTTATGATCAAGATGGTTGGTAGGTTCATCCAGGATTAGTAGATCTGCCTCTTGGACAAGTGCTGCGGCAAGTGCAACTCTTTTTTGCTGTCCTCCAGATAAAGATACGGCTTTTTGCCGAAAGTTATCAATACCTAATTTTGTGAGCATAATTCTGGCATTTTGTTCCAGTTTCCAGGCATTTGCCGAATCCATATTTTGAATAGCCGTCATCATGGCTTTTTGTGCATTTTCATTATCAGGGTCAGTTGTTGCCTCCAAAAGTGCTTCTTCGTATTTTCTTAATACCTGGATTGCAGCAGATGGTTGATTAAACACTGCTTGCAGTACCGTTTGTGAATTCTTAAATTTAGGAATCTGCGGAAGATATTCTATGCTGGAATCTTTTTGTCTTATAAACTTGCCTGCACTTGCATTCTCAATTCCGGCAATTAATTTGAGCAAAGTAGATTTACCAGTACCGTTGATACCTACTACTCCTATTCTGTCTCCTTTTTCAATTGAAAAATTCAGACCGGCGAATAATTCCCTGTCTGCATACGACTTACTGATATTTTCTGCTGTAATAATGGGCATATACTAACCTTCTATCATTATTTATAGTTTAATTTGTGTGAGCTCTAATTATTGTATCATATAGCATATGATACTTATGATACATAAGCATAAGTATCATAAAAGATATTGACAAGCAGAATTTTTGAATATAGAATAAATACATAAATTCCCATAAAAATACTAGGAATAACGCAGGAGGTTAATTTCATGGCTAATATCGCAAAAAACATGACAGACTTGATTGGAAACACGCCGTTGGTGGAACTTGGAAATTTTGGCAAAAAAAATCAGCATCAGGCAGAACTGGTTGCAAAGGTTGAATACTTTAATCCTTCAGGAAGTGTAAAGTGCAGAATTGGTCATGCAATGATTACTGCAGCAGAAAAAGAAGGCCTGATAAATCAGGATACAGTAATAATTGAACCGACCAGTGGCAATACAGGCATCGCCCTTGCTTTTGCATCTGCCGCCAAGGGCTACAGATTGATTTTGGTTATGCCCGATACGATGAGCATTGAAAGACGTAGCTTGCTAAAAGCTTATGGTGCGGAGCTTGTTCTTACTCCCGGAGCCCAAGGTATGAATGGTGCAATCAGTAAAGCTGAGGAAATTGCTAAAGAGCATGAAAACTCTTTTATTCCGCAACAGTTCAATAATCCGGCTAATCCGGAGATTCATCGCAAAACTACAGCAGAAGAGATATGGCGTGACACTGATGGCAAAATAGATATTTTTGTTGGTGGTGTAGGAACCGGAGGCACAGTTAGTGGAGTTGGTGAAGTTCTGAAAAAGAAAAATCCTGCAATTAAGATTGTTGCTGTTGAACCTGTTGATTCTCCTGTTTTGTCCGGTGGTAATAAAGGACCGCATAAAATACAGGGAATAGGGGCTGGTTTTGTTCCTCAAAACTTTAAAAGTGAATTTGTGGATGAAATCCTGCAGGTTTCAAATGATGAGGCTTTTGAAACAGCAAGACAACTTGCTAGAACAGAAGGGTTGCTGGTTGGTATATCATCTGGAGCTGCAGCAGCTGCTGCATCAAGATTGGCAAAGCTGGAAGAAAATAAAGGCAAAAGAATAGTAGTTGTTTTACCTGATAATGGTGAGAGATATCTTTCAACTGCTTTATTTCAGGAATTGTAAAAATTAAAATAGAAATCCTTCATTCATAAATTGCTGCTGGTTTAAATAAAACCGGCAGCTTTTTTGTTGAAAGTTATGACGCTTATTGTATACTGATATTAAGTTTTAATACTAAATACCTTTAACACTTATAATATTTTGGAGGCATACAATGGACAATGTAAAAGCAGCCGAATTTGATCCTGTAAAAGAAAATGAGCGTAAGCATAGGATAATATATGCAATTATTGTTTTTATTTTACTTGGAACTTTCACTATTGTTGAACGATTTGTCTTTTTTTACAAGGATAATCTGGGAGTGGTTTTAGGGCTGACTTGTATTGATACATTGGAACATGAGTGGTTCTCTATAGCTTCAGGCATTGTTTTAGGTATTCTTTTTATTGTTGCAGCTGTTTTTCTTGGTTTTCACAGAATCTGGTTGCCGGCAGCGGCTGTTGTTTGGCTGATAATAGATTTGGTAATTCCTGTAATTCAGCTCCTTAATACTATGGTAAAGGACAGCTTGCCGCTTATCGTAATTATTGCTATAAGGATAGCTTGCGTAAAATGGCTTTCTCAAGGCGTCATGGCAGTCTATCAGAGGCAGCAAAATGCCAAAAAGGCTATGAATAATTCTGAGCAGACTAATGATTCCAAAGAAGATGTCATTGTAAAAAATAATGAACATTCTACAAATATTATTGATTCTTATCCAAATGAAACAGAAAGATAATTTAATTGTGAATACCTTTTTTCTGCTTTAAGGATTGTGTTGCCTTTTTCCATAATTCTTCTGAATTCTGACCGTTTTTTGGATAGATTGCTGTTCCTATGCTGACTTCCAATTTGATTTTGTTATCACTTAGATTTATCGCTGAGATTAAGCTTGTTTTTATCTTATCAACGTATTCCATTAATTGAAGACGGTCTTTACCTTTTCTGGTAATTATTGCAAATTCTGCTCCAATTATTCTCCCTATCATATCTTCATGATCTGCTGCGTTTTTTATATTTTGGGCAATAAATTTAATAATGTTGTCACCTTGTTCATAACCAAAACTCTCATTTACTTTTTTGAATCCCTCTATATCAATCAAAATAAGTGAAAAATAAATTTCTTTGGAGTCAATGCCCTCAGGATTTGAAATTTTAATTTGTCTTGTCAAATGCTCAAGCAACATGCTTCTGTTGGCAAATCCTGTTAATTCATCATAATAAGCAAGTTTATGCAGTTTTTTTTCATTTGCCTTGATAGTTTTATTAATTTTTATTAATTTTAAATTCTGATTTTTTAATTTTTCTTGAGAATCACTAAGCTCAGCAAATAATCCTTGCATCTTTTCGTTTTGTAACCTTAGCTGTTCAAATTGTATTTTCTGCTTTTTGAATAAAGAGGTGACTAACAATATAATAAAAAGGCTTACCATTGATACTATTATGCCGGTCAAAGCTTCGGGAACTTTTACAAAGAAAAAACCATAAGCTACCCAAAGCACAGATATGCTATTTAAGCATATGGCTGTTATGGTTCCAAAACGACCGAATTTCAGTACCATAATTATGGACACAAGAAGGAGAAGCTGTGCAGAAATGCCTCTTAATACCACTGATGCATCTGGTCTTAATAAGGAAATGGCTATTAAAAGATAAACCAGAGTAAGAAATATAACACTTATTCTTCTGATCATCGGTATAACAAAAAAATTATCGAATCCAGTCTTTAATATATTCATAAAAAACCCCTTAATAACTTGTATGCTACACGCTATTAATAGTTTAACTAAAAAAGCTTTATCTATATTTGATAGTATCAGAGTAAAGCTGTAATATCTAATAAATATTTCAAACTGTCAAATAGTGTCACGTAGGTATCAAACTAACGATTGTGCTGCTGTTTTTAATGCACTATAATAAAAGCAGACATTATTATATGCCAAAGCATGACAGACTGTTTTGTTGTTAGAATAACAGAGCTTTTTGGTCAGGATTCGTAAGTCAAGGAGAGGATAAGATGTTTTGTTCTCAATGCGGAAATAAAATTCCTGAAGAAGCAATTTTTTGCCCTGCTTGTGGAGGGAAAGTGGAAACAGATAATCAAATATCTGGAACATTATCACCTGACCAGTCAAACTGGCAGCATGGAACTGGATTGAATCTCCCTCAATCACCGCCCCCTCAAGAAAATACTGTATTACCTCAAAAAGAATGGGAGCATAATATTCAGCCGGTCAGCCGGCCTGATATGCAACCATTAGTGGATAAAAGCAGAATTTACCCGACAATGCAAAAGCCGGATCATTCCAAAAACAAAAAAGTGCTTCTACTTATAGTTTTGATTGTAGCGGTATTAGTCATTTCTGCTGTGGCAGCAACATTTTTTTTCTTTAAGCAGCGCGATAAAGATAATTTGAAATTATCTTCTGAAACAACAACACTTGAAACTACTACTGTATCTACAAGTGATCAAGGTGCTATAACAGAAACAAAAGAACCGACTACTACAAAAGCTGCAACAACAGAAACTAGTAAAGATCCTCAAGAGCAAACAGAAACAACAGAAAAGAAAAATGAAATAGGAAATGAAGATTCAGTTTTGACTATTTTACCAGATTCAGTTTTACTAGCTTTGAATAAGTCTGCAGATATTGATGATTATATAGGTGATTATGCAGGAACTATTGTTATAAGAGTACTGGATATTGAACAGATACCTGCATTTCAAACAGAAGCTTTTTCTGATAGTATAAGCAATTTTTTGCTTGGCGACGGTATAGAATATGAGACTAGTATGCAGATAGGCGCAGATTATCTTGATTGTTACACAGATCATCCTACGAGTCAAAGTGATGGGTATTTCTTATCGGTGTACCCATTGACCATTGATCAAGGGACATATTTTGAAGAGTACAGTGATGATCAATTTATTGAAGATGAAGTGTCATTAGATGGTTTTCTTCAAGTTGCCTTTTATGAAACTGATGATGGGATTAAAGGTGTTTACATAATCAATTATGAGGAATTTGTTTCTGAAGAAATTACCGGAATAATTGAAGCCAGATTAAATTATCAGATGATAAGCTGACCTAGAAGCCTTTTAATTGCATCTTCATAGCTTGCTGGGTCAGTGCAGACAGCCTCAGTATGTCTGGCATTAGGAATTAATAAAAGATCACGATAACCTTGTTTGGCTTCATAAAGAAGTCTACTGTTTTCAGGCTGTATATAGGTATCAGCTTCACCGTGGACAAATAAAGCCGGTATGTCTTTGAGCCCTCCGCAATCTTGGATTGCTTTTACAGGAGATACATCCTGCCAGTTAAAACCTGCAAATTTCTTAACCAAGAAATTACTAATATTAAAAAGAGGGAATTTTTTTAAATTGCGGCTGTATTTTAGCATATATACTAGTTGTTCTGATAAATCTGCATAAGAACAGTCGGCTATTATAAAATCTGGTCGGCTATCATGACAAGCTTCCATTATTATAGTAGCTGCTCCCATAGATTCTCCTACTAAGCCAAGTAAAGAAGGTGTTTCCTCATTTTCATAAATAGAATCGATTATAGTGCGCAGATCTGAAGATTCCTGCAAGCCCATTGTAGTGACATTTCCTTCGCTTATCCCGCTGTTTATCTGATCATAAATAAGTACACGAAAACCTCTATCCAGAAATAATTTTAAGAATTTTACTGCACCCATTCTGTTATGACCATGGCCATGAACAAATATTATTATTTTGTTGTTGGTTGATTTGCTTGTATTTGCTTCATCATATTCGATCCATTCACCAGACAGCGTATATCCTTGGCGATTCTTTATTTCCCAAGGGCTTTTTTTCAAGTTTTGATAAAAATTGCTGTCAATGCCGTTGTTGTTAATATGATAGTCTAAAGCTTTTTGCAGGCTGCGGCGGGGAGGATAGACAACTGCACGTATAAATATATATGCGATGATAAATAAAACTGCTATTAGCAGCACCATCGAAATAATTACTACTATTAAAATAATTTGCCATAATTCCATATTTGCTTTTCAAGCGATTTTCTCTACCGCCTTTACTCCTTTAATTAAATACGGCTGTCGGCTGCACAGAGCTGACTTTAAATCCCTTATTTCTCAATGAACCAATAATTGAATCCTTGTGATCATGCCCGAAAGCCTCCAAGGTAACTCTTAATTCAACTGCCATATTTCTGTTAATAGTAACAAATTGATTATGTTCTAATTTTATTATATTACCTTTTTGCTTTGCGATAATATGAGCTATTTTTTCCAGTTCGCCCGGTCTGTCCGGTAAAAGAACAGAAAATGTAAAAACCCTGCCTCTGTTAATCAAACCATGCTGAACCAAAGAGGCCATGGTAATTACATCCATATTTCCTCCAGATAAAATACTAACGATGTTTTTGTTTTCTTTAGGCAGATGAGCTAAAGCAGCAACACTTAAAAGTCCGGCATTTTCTACTATCAGTTTATGTTTCTCCATAATATCAAGAAAAGCATCAATCAGCTCACGATCTTCGATTCTCAGAATTTTATCGACGTTTTTATAAACAAAAGGAAAAACTTCCGACCCTGGTGTTTTCACAGCAACACCGTCTGCAATAGTGCTAACAGCTTCAAGACTGCATATTTCTCCTTGTTCACAAGACTTGAACATAGAATCTGCCCCTGCTGGTTCTATGCCGATTATCTGAATTTCCGGTTTAAGATATTTGGCTAGAGTAGCTACCCCTGCTGCAAGTCCTCCGCCTCCAATGGGAAGAAGAATTATATCAGTATCGGGCAGTTCGTCTAAAATTTCAAAAGCAATGGTGCCTTGTCCTGCTGAAACATCAAGATCATTAAAAGGATGTATAAATGTATATCCTTTTTCTTCTTCCAATTTACGCGCATAAGCATAGGCATCATCATAACTTTCACCATGAAGTATTACTTGCGCACCATATGCTTTTGTATTATTTACTTTAACCAGAGGTGTGGTTGTTGGCATAACAATTACAGCCTTCAGCTTATGCATTTGAGCCGCCAGAGCAACACCTTGAGCATGATTGCCTGCCGAGGCAGTCACCAGACCTTCCTTACGCTGTTTCTTATCCAATGTTTCAACCTTAAAGTACGCACCTCTAACTTTATATGCCCCTGTCATTTGCAAATTTTCTGGTTTAAAATATATATTATTTCCGGTTAGGGAAGAATAGTAACTGCTATGTATTAAATTAGTACGCAAAATAACAGATTCAAGGGATTTTTTTGCCTGTTCAAAATGTTCCAGTGATAATTTCTCCATTTTAGTTGCTCCTTACGAGATCTGGATATTGTCCATTATCTACCAATGCAGTTAGGGATTTTGCAACTTTTTCAGTATCTTCCTTATATGTTACACCAAACCAGCTGTCAGGAGATGCAAGTACTTTAACAGTTGCTTTTTTTGACTTCAATAGCATATCAACGGCTCCAGGCAGATAGTATTCGGCTTTTAAGGGATTCACGAGCAGATCGTTTTTTATAAATTCCGGAAAGCCTGCCTCCAGTTCCTTCATCATATCTGCTTGGAAGCCCCAGAAATTCATTGAAACTTGTGTGTCATGGGCAAGTTTGTGCCAGCTTTTTCCATCATTATCAGTGTATGATATTTGGCCTGATTTCTGCTCAATTCGTGTTTTTTCTGATATACCTTGAAGAAAAGAATCATTATTTACATCACAAACTCCACGAGCTACATGACCATGCTCTGTAACTGTTCTATCAAGCCTATAACTGACCATTGCATAATTGTAGGGTTTGGGATTATTTATCAAATATTTGAAAATCATAGAAAAAGCCTGACTGCCGTAATAGTCATCTGCATTAATAACTACAAAAGGTGAATTTATCAGATGGCGGCAGGCAAGAACTGCATGTCCTGTGCCATATGGTTTTATTCTGCCGTCAGGTGCTGAGAAACCCTCTGGTAAATCTTCTAAATCCTGATAAGCAAAAAGAACTTTGATTTTGGTTTCAATTCTTTTACTTATTTTTTCTCTGAACAGGTCTTCCAATTCACGTTTGATAATAAATATAACAGTTTCAAAACCTGCTTTAACAGCATCATGTATAGAAAAATCAATTATTAAATCTCCATAAGGTGTAATTGGAGCAATTTGTTTTAAGCCACCAAAACGACTGCCCATTCCTGCAGCCATTACTATAAGAACCGGTTTTACTGACATTTTGCAAGCCTCCTGTAATATAAAGTGAAAAAATATTATTGAACTATATTTATATCTTTTAATGAACATTGTATCTATTATAAGCGATAACTATATTAAATTCAGCACGAACTGAAAAACTGTTACAGCTGCATTAAATACAAAGAAATTATATGCAGTCTTTCTATAAAAATTACTGATTTTTCTGACTTCTTTTTTACTCATCATTATTTTCATCCTCCCATTATATTTGTTTTGCATGGATGGGTGACATTTTCCTTGATGAGTTATACCATGTCATTATCACTGATTAATAATAAACACTAAAAATAGGTGTTGACAAAAATAGGTTTTCTGATTACAATATCCCTTGTCGCTAACGCCTGTGTAGCTCAGTTGGTAGAGCAGCTGATTTGTAATCAGCAGGTCGGGGGTTCAAATCCGTCCGCAGGCTCCAAAGTAAAACCCCGTAACCGCAATGGTTACGGGGTTTTACTTTGGAGCATTTATAAAATTTAAATTCAA